>NZ_JBEPQF010000013.1:0-209167 GCF_040547695.1 Bradyrhizobium sp. JR4.3
CATGGTCGGCCCCTCCACAAGCCGACAACCCATGAGTCACAAAAAAACTGATTTGGGAATCCCGCGCAGCTTAAACTCTGCCAAAGTAGTGCTAGTACCCGGAATCATAGCTGAGTGATACGGCGGCCTCTGAATCTGCGCTGCCGAACTCTTTTCCTGGTCCAGACGAAGGACTCAGCTTTTTCGTTGTATGCGTCGATATAGGCATCGATGTGCTCTGGAGCTGCTTAAGGCTTGTGAAGGAAGCGCCGCTGAGAGACTGCCCCTGCAGGACCGAGAACCATACCCCGACCTGATTGAGCCAGGACGCGCTTGTCGGCGTAAAATGAAATTCCACATTGGGGTGGGCTTTGAGCCAGTGCTCGTTCTTCTTATCGGTATTGAGATTGTCGAGGATGACGCGAAG
Source organism: Bradyrhizobium sp. JR4.3 (assembly GCF_040547695.1). Classification (NCBI taxonomy): domain Bacteria; kingdom Pseudomonadati; phylum Pseudomonadota; class Alphaproteobacteria; order Hyphomicrobiales; family Nitrobacteraceae; genus Bradyrhizobium; species Bradyrhizobium sp. JR4.3. Next base: position 407 of record NZ_JBEPQF010000013.1, read on the forward strand.
CTGGCGGCCCGGAAATGCCGCGGTCTCCATGAAGTCGAGGAACTCGACACGGCGCCGCCGTTTTGAATGCTCGCGATGATCTTTCCGGTCGCAACCTCGAGCGCTGCAAACAGCGTTGTCGTGCCATGCCGCTTGTAGTCGTGGCTCTGACCGGTCGAGGCGCGGCCATTGGGCAACTTCAGATAACCTTGCGCTCGCTCCAAGGCCTGAATCGAAGGCTTTTCGTTCACGCAGAGCGCCATAGCCTTCTGGGGCGGGGCAACGTAGAGGCCGACAACATCGGCGGCTTTGGCCGTAAAGTTCGGGTCGTTGCTCTCGCACCAGGATTTGCGAACAACAAGGTCGATCTTGTGGTTGCGCAGGAACCGCCACACATATTGGACGTCAACATCGCCCAGCGCCTCGGCCAGCAGCGGTCCGGTCCAGCGTGCAAACCCTTGCGGTGCTGGCTTGTCCAGCTGCTTCAGTATCCGCTCGTCTGTGGCCTTCGTATAGATTGGCTGCTTGCCGGGCCGCGGCTTGTCTTGCAGCCCTTCAAGGCCATGATCGGCATAGCGTTGTCGCCAAAGGCTCAATCGGGCCTGCGAGCGGAGGCGCACCTAATCGCCGAAACTATCGGCCACCGCCTTCCTATCTCGCACATCCATTTCGGCGGCGGCACGCCGACGATCATGGCGCCCGAGACCTTCGCCGAGCCGCTTCAGACCATGCAATCGTGCCTAGACACGGTCGCCAAATGCATCGAACTCCGGCCGGATCGCTTGTGGGTGTTCGGTTACGTGCATATGCCCTCCTTCAAGAAGCATCAGCGCAAGATCGACGAACACGCCCTCCCCCAAACAGTCGAGCGCCATCTTCAGTCGGAATTGATTCCAGAAGCCCTGGTCGACGCGGGCTACGTGCGCATTGGTTTCGACCACTTCGCCCTCCCCCGCGACAATCTTGCCGCGGCGAAGCGCGAAGGGCGGCTGCGTCGGAACTTCCAGGGTTACACCGACGACACCCCCGAATGTCAATCGGCCCTTTAATTGCGGTTTGTTGTCAAGCTACCATTCTTCCTCTCTCCAGTGACACGCCGGTAGCGATTGCTCCGTCGGAGCTGGTCAGGTTGCGGAGACGGAGCGATCGCGGATGGCGAGACGATTGCCTAGCGGGCTTGGCAATCGATGTCGTTGGCGGCTTCGTCGGGTTGGGTTGATGTCGTAGCTGGGGTCATGGTCCTTTCCGAGGTCGCGAGCGCCTCATGATGATGTCCGGATCGGGCGCCTCAACGTTTGCAGCGGAGTGCGGGCGAACCGCCACCAGCCGATTGACCGAGGTCACCACGACCACCGTCCCAGCGGGACATCGCCAGTCCGGCGGACCGGACCAGGAACTTGCGAGCAAATATCAGATTGGCTTCGGCTGGCCCCAGTCGAACGACGTGCCATCGACCCAGATGCAGTGGAGAATCACGGCGATCTTTCGGGCGATGGCGACCTTTGCCTTCTTCATGCCGATCCGCTTAGCGAGCTTTATGCCCCAGGCCTTTAGGGAACACCACTTTTTGGTTCGATAAAGAAGGACAGTGGCGGCCTCGAACAAGTAAGTTCGGAGAAGCCGGTCGCCCCATCGAGATATCTTTCCGTTGGTGTCGGTTTCGCCGGATTGGCTGCGCCTCGGCGTAAGGCCGAGGTAGGCGCCGACCGTCGAAGCCGATCGGAAGCGCGAGGGGTCATCGATCGTGTGGCGGAACGTTAGGGCCGTCACGACACCGACCCCCGGGACCGTCATCAGGCGACGCGTCGTCTCGTCCAGCTTTGCCAACCGGCGGACCTCGTTGTCGAACTTACCTTGTTGTTGACAAACGTTCTCATGGATCGAGAGCAGCGGCGATATCACGCTAAGAAGCAAATGATCGACGCCAAAGAGTTCGCTGACCTGGTTGCGGAATTGTTGGCCGATCGCGCGAGGGAACAGCAATCCACATTCCTTGATCAAACTGCGAATCTGGTTCTCGATGTCTCGGCGCATGGACACTAGCCGAGATCTGGCGACAAGGATCGCTCGGATCTTCTGGCTTTCCTCACTTTTGACTTTTACCTCTCGATACCATCCAACCCGCACCAGTTCGGCAAGCCCTCGCATCATTCTGATGCTCTTGTTCATTCGGACCGACAAAGCTGCGTGCGCATGCCGAGCGTCGATGCAGACCACCGGAAGCTCAACCCTGCGGAGTTCATGCCATAGCCAACTCGCCATCGCACCGGTCTCGAAGCCGACACGCTCGGCATGAGGCGCATGTTTGTTAAGCAGGTCAGTCAAGGCACCAGGATTAGACTTGGCTTTCCCTTCGAAGATTACTTGACCAGTCTCGTTGACAACGCACACAGCGGTTTCTCTCTGTGAGACGTCCAGCCCGACGTACTGCTTCATGGGTGAGCTCCTTCGAATCATTTGATTGCGAGGGCTCAACGATAACGAAGGTTGTCTGCCACGAGCGCCGACCGCAATTACGTCATCGTTTGCAAATTTGACCCCTCATCGGCGTCCAATTTTGGCTCTGACGCATATTCGATGATCGAGATTGTTTTTATGGCGCGCCAATCAGCCTAGCCTGAAGGAGATCGAGCTTAGCGCGTCCGTACATTTGCCGTTTGACCAGCTTGAGCTTGGTGATCTGAGCTTCCACTTGGCCATTGGACCATGGTTGCGTGATAGCCGCGTGCACCGCGCCCTTATCGTTGGCAATGCCATTCGCGAACGAGGCAATGAGGCTCCGCTTGGATTCCTCAATCCAAGGTTCGAGCTCCATCTCGGCCTTCTTTCGGATCATCGCGTGGAAGTGGCCAACGAGAGCGTGGGCATCGGCCAGCATAGGAACGCTTTGTTCAATAGCGGCAACCGTGACGGTCTCGGCCTTGGTTAGGTGGTCGCGCTTCGTCGTCATCAACTGCGCTATCGTCCTGGCGGCCGGGACCTTCTGCAATTGTTGATGGCTGATAGTCTCGGCACGCCGCCGTCGCGTCGCCCATTCCGCCACCACGCGCAGCGATCCCATAAAGCCTGGTCCCTTCAAACGGCGCCAGAGTTCGGCACCGTTGCGACAGCCGCCTGACCACTGCGCGTCCAGGAACGGCAGGTGCCCATCCAGGGTGCTTTGACGGGGGCGGAAGACATCCGTACCGCCTACGCGATTAATTTGGCGAACCAGATTGGGACTATGTCCTGAAGCAGAGCGACGGTAGCTAGGCCGATCGGGACTGTGAGCGCGAGTGCTGTACTTGCGCCTCGACTCGCCTCTAAGTACTCACGAGCGCCGAGATGACGAGATATGAACGACGCTGTTCCAACCCCGATCCCCTGTCCGGCTGCCGCGAGCAGGACGACGATCGGCAAGGTCATGCTGACAGCTGCGATCGCCTGCGCGCCAAGTGCGCCAACAAAGATCGCGTTGACGAGCTGCTGTAGCGCATGAATCGATAGCCCAACTACAGATCGAAGGGCGAGCCGCAGGATAACGCCGAGAGATGCGGGTCCGATAAATCGAGTGCTGTTTTTCTTGGGCATCACGTTGCGCTCGCTGTGATGGCGAATTCCGTGTCCGGCTCATTCATGGATGAACGTGTCGCGAGCTATTCCAAATTCGCTGAATCGCGTACTCAGCGCAACCCTCTCCGAGTCCGATCTTGCACGACCGCGGGTAAGTTCGTCTGCGCCGGTCGATTGCCGTGATCGCGTCGACCGGTTGACGCTTTTCACAAGCTGATTTTTGCCAACTCGATTTTCCGTAGGCATACGCCTCTCGTCTATCGTAACCGTCTGTTAACAGAATAGCGAGGACCCCGATTGAGGTGTGCGTGGCGTGGCCACCTAGGTTCTGCCGGTCATATTGTGCCGCTCTGCCCCTTGTTGGCCTCTCGTCGTTTGCGTTGACTTCTGCTTCCTCGATGATGATCGGCGGGGGAACAGGGCGGGACCCCAGGGCCTTAAGTTGGCTTTGGCATCTACGGGATCTTGTAGTGGACGCTCCAGCGTCTGCATGAGATTCATCAAGCGCTTGCACGGGATGGTCGCCGACCCGCACGCCGGCCGGGACCGGGCCCCGACGAGGTCGACCAGACGCGGCAGGCCGTCGCGTACTGCCTGGCTCATTCGAAATGGAGACTCAGGTGCAAGCCCACAAACATCCGGCATCAGATGAAGATACTCGCTATCTTCTTGTGCGTTGCCGACAGCGCCTCCTCGATCTGCGCGCGCATTTCGCGCCGCCTGTCGTCTGGTCACTGACCGCTCGGGGCCTCTGCACTTGTCGATTCCGATTATCGGCGCGCCGACTGTCGTGCTTCCGTTTCTTCGGCCCGGTGCTCATGTGGCAGATGCGCGGCGGTCACGCCATCATGCGCCATCTCGCGATCGAGCTAGTCGAACTGAAGACAATGGGGGCGATGTCCGACCGGGACATGCTGCTTCTTCCGGGTGTCGGTCACAGGAGCCTAGCGCAGATCAGGACGTGGCTCGTGATGGCCATCGAAGAGGAGAAGAGGGGAAGAGGGGATGATAATACACCGCGAGCGCCTGCTCAAGATTCTGAGGCTCACGGAGTCCAACCACGACGGCGAGGCCATTGCCGCCATGCGCATGGCCAACAAGCTGATACGCTCCGCAGGCAAGACGTGGGAGGATGTCGTGTCCGGCTTCGCGGCTCCGGCGCCCAAGTCCTACGGCTCCCCCGCCTCGTCTGACTACCGAACTCCGCCTAGCAAGCGGAGGCCGAAGACCGAGCCCTAGAAGATATACGATGGCAACATCGGAACCTATCTCAAGGCACGGACCGAGCGCAGACCGACCTGAGCACCGCTACGTTCCTCGCGTCGCTGTCTGACTACTACGAGGCGAACGGCTACCTGACCGAGCCGCAGCCGCAGTACGAGGCTGTGACGCGAATGCACAACACGAAGCCCGGGAAATCAACCTGGAGGTTCTGGTGAGTCCGAGGAAGTCCAGGACCAAGCCCGGACGGAAGTTCCTCTCGTACCAGCGCGAAAGGCGTGCCAAGAGACCTGACGCGTGCTGCGGTCGCCGCCGTAACTACCAGGAACAGGTCTGGCGATGCGCGCGAAAGCTTTCGCTGTGCATAACTTTTGTGATCGACCCAGATATCGCTGGAGGACGCGCGGCCATGGACTCCATGATCACGGCCAAGGGCAACATCAGGCACGGATGCGCGAAGCTCACGGCGTTCGGTAACGACCCGGGCACCATGCTGACGATGCGCGACAAGCTGACTGAGGCCGGGGGATTTCAGCAGCGAGTAGCGAACGCGGGGATGCACGGCCCTCCTCGCGGCTCGTCACGATCACTTCGACCCGCAATGGTCTCGCCTCCGGTCTCGGCGCGCGCACTTGACGTCGACTATGCCGTCACTCATGTTCTTGCCCTCCATCACCACGTGTGGCGGCCGTTCGGATCGAGCGATGGCTCGCCGTCCGACATCGATCTCGACGGGATCATCACCGGCGACATCCGGCAGACCGTCGAGACGCTCGACCGCTGCGTCGGCTGGCATCGTCGGCGACGGCTCGTTGATGCGGTCGGCCGTCGGCCGCTGGGTCAAGCCTATCATCCACCGGCCCCGGGGCAGCACCGTGTTCTGCAACGCGGGATACGACCTCGGGTGGTTCAACTGCGACTGGGACGCCAGCCGTCCTGACCACCGACAGAGTACCCGTCACATCCATCTGGCCGAGTGGGCAAACTATCCGCCGGGCTTTATTTAAGTTCGAGGCAGCGCACCGACTTCCAAACCTCCCGCAGACACATCGCTGTCATCGGATGCACGGTCATTCCTATCGGATCGAGGTCGTGCTGAACGGGCCGGTCGACCCGCACACCGCGTTCGTAGTGGATTTTTCGAGCCGGCGCCGCTCTCCTGGCGGCACGAAGGGCGCGATGCGTGCCCGAAATCCGACGCCGACGCAAAGCATGTCAGGTTACCTACAGGGGACCTTACTGGGCGTGTGGATGTTTTTCAAAGCTTTGTCATGTGCTTAGTGCGCGCGGACAGCCTGGCACGGTGATTGCTAATTCAGGCGAAGCGACAAGGTCGCGCAACAGGTAACTTTGGAGATAATCATGGTGCTAGGCACGGAGTCCCCGGCTCCTTCGCTCAAAGTCGAGAACTGGTTGCGTGGCGAGCCCCTCACGAACTTCCAGCCCGGTAAACTGTACATCGTCGAATTTTGGGCAACTTGGTGCGGCCCATGTGTGGTGGCGATGCCTCATCTGATAAAGCTGCAAGCAAAATACAAAGACGAAGGGCTTGAGGTCATCGGAGTCGCAGCTAGTGAACAAGCACCAACGGCGGATGAGGCTCGCACCAAGTTGGACGCATGGTTGACTGAAAAGTTCTCAAATCTGAACTATCGAATCGGGTTCGACAGTACAGGCGAAATGAACAAGCTTTGGATGAATGCCAGCTCTTCTCGTTGGATTCCGAGATCGTTCGTCGTCGACCGCGACGGCCACATTGGCTTTATCGGTCGTCCGAGCCAAATCGACGACGTCTTGCCGAAAATTATCAACGGCACGTGGCGCACCAGCTATGAAGCTAAAGCCGCCGAAGCGAAGCGGATTGCCGAAAGCCAACGCGAGGCGCGCGAACGCTCAATCCGCCGGACAATTCAACCGGCGATGGAAGCAAAGGATTGGCCGGCAGCGCTCTCAGCGGTCGAAGAGGGCATTGCCGCGATGCCGGACAATCTCGAGTTCCGCGACATTCATGCGGATCTGTTGCTTCACAAAATGCGCGACACGGCGACCGGCTTCCAGGTCTTGCGCCAACTGGTTCGAGACGCGATTGAGAAACGGTTAGAGGCTGTATGTGGGCTGAATATCGTGATGAGGCAACTCTATGATCCGGAGAACGATAGGGCCTACCTTCCGCGTGCGGAGCGCTTTGCGATCGGCAGGGAGGTGTCGGAACATATCCTCAATCCTGGGCAAGCCAGCGCTGGCCTCGATTTCTATTCTTATAGGGGGCTCGCTCAGTATTACTACGAGAGTGGTGACAAGCACCGCGCGACCGAGCTGATCGAGCGGGCAATGACATGGCTAGACGATTCGAAAGTGCCGGACGCTATGAAAAAGCATTATATGCCGCAGTTGCTCCAAACCTTGGCCAACTACAGAGGCGAGAAGGTTTGTTGCGGCGGGTCTTGTTCGATTTCGCAGGAAAAGTCTCCTGGAGCTCAAAAATGCGGCGGAAAGGAGGAGACATGAAGGAGGATGTTAATCGAAGATGCACGATCGGGGCTATGAAGCGCCTTCGAAGCGCTTGCGGCCAGCAGAATCATTCATGACACGCAGGTCACAAGGAAAACCTAGCCCACAACGAGTGATGCGACGCCCTGCGGCCCGTCTTTGCTGGCTGTCTGGTTAGTCGTTCGTGAAGAACCGTCCAAGCGGTTGATCAAGAATCGATTTCCCGGGCGAGATTGGCTTTGAGATTGCAAGCTTTCGGGCTTTGACTGCCCAAAAGCTTGCAATTTCATCTTTGAGGATTCCGTCGAATCGCAAGGCGTGATTCCGTGATCGCATCGGAGGGAGCGATGCAACCAAAGAACGACGAGAGAGCGACAAGCGATCTCCTGCGCTCACCGGCTGAACGCGATCATCGACGTCGGCCACCCACTGGTGACGCTGGCACAGACTTAGACTGGTAGTTCCTGGAGCAGCGGTTCGGAGCGGTCTATGAAGACAAGCCGGCCGGCCGCCATTGCCTTCCCGGCCGATGGCGGGACTCGCGAACCTCAAGCACACCTACGACCTCTCCGACGAGGCGTTGTGCAAGCGCTGGGTGGAGACCCCCTATTACCAGTTCTTCTGCGGCGAGGAGTTCTTCCAGCACCGGTTGGTGTTCGATCGCTCTTCGCTGACGCGCTGGCGACAGCGGATGGGCGAGGAGAAGTTGCAGGCCTTGCTGCAGGAAAGCCTTGTGGTGGCCAGTAAGACCGAGGCGATCAATCCGGCCGATCCTAGGGTCACCGTCAATACGACAGTGCAACCCAAGAATGTGATGCCGATGCCAGCCTGCTGAACCGCGCCCGCGACGGTCCGGCTGGCAAAGCGACATGGTGTCAAGCTGCGCCAGTCCTATGCCAGGGTGGGCAAGTTCGCGCTGATCAAGCACCAGCGCTACGCCCACGCCAAACAGTTCAAGCGCGACAACAGAGCCTTGAAGAAACTCAAGGCCTCTCGGCCGCATCATTCGCGACATAGGCCGCAAACTCGGCGGCAACACTGCTGCTCGGTGGGGTTGTGTTGGAACGCATGCTGGCGCGGGCGCGACATGTGCTTGAGCAGAAGCGGCACCAGCGTGGCCCGAAGCTCTACTCGCTGCACGTGCCGGAGGTGGAGTGCATCGGCAAGGGCAAGGCGCACCGGCCTTACGAGATCGGCGTCAAGGTCTCGGTCGCCACCACGCTGGCGCCGGCCCGCGGCGGGCAGTTCGTGACCCATGTGAAGGCGCTGCCCGGCAATCCCTATGATGCCCGCAAACTTGCAACCGTCATCCCAAAGATGGAAGCGCTGATCGGCAACACTATCGAGCGCGCTCTCCTCGACAAGGGCCATCGCGGCCAAGCCCCGCCCGATTACAAGTTCAGGGTGTTCATCTCAGGACAGAAGCGGCGGGTGACCACAGAGCAAGCGCGAGCTGCGACGGCGCTCCGCCGTCGAGCCGGTCATCGGCCATCTCAAATTCGAGCACCGCATCGGCCACACCTACCTCTGGCATCGCCAAGGTGACGCCATCAACGCCGTTCTCGCCGCCGTCGGCTAGAACTTCCGCCGCCCAATCTGCTGGCTCAGGCTCTTGTTGTGGCAAACCAAACCACGGTTCTAATCAGCCTGCAAATCAGGATTCTTCACGGCCGACTAACTATACCGCTGCGCTCACAACGGCCCGCTACTTTCGGCAGATGCGATCCCATCTTATGGAGTAGTCCTAGCACCGGATGTTTATACGTCGCCGTCGGCGCAAGTTGACAGCAGCAGCACTCCAATAGTTCAAATAAGCCCGAGGCGGCGCGCCTTGATAGCACACTGGATTCGGGTGGTCACTTCCAGCTTTCGCATCGCGTTCTTGAGATGAAAATTGACGGTGTTCTCGCTGACTCTCAATATCACCCCTATTTCCCAGGATGATTTGCCCTCCTCTACCCACTGCAAGCACTGTCTTTCTCGTGCGGACAGCACAACGTCTTGCACATCGACCATGTGTTTCTCCTGGAGCCGGGACGACTGGAACGAGATTAGCAAATGCCGTACCACGCGACGGAGATCGCAAACTCTCCTGCCAAGACAAGCCTTGAGGAGCACCGATCAGCCTGGCAAGCTGCCGATCCAACTGCAGCACCATGGGCTATCGAAGCGATTGCGACATAGGTCGTAAACGCGACAGCAGTGGTTGCAACAACGGCACACTTGACGTCCGGGACCTAACCTAGGCATGGGATAGGTCTCCTCATGGCTGGTAAGCGCCAGCATTATGTCCCGCGCTTGTTCCAGCGCGGCTTTCTGCATGACCCCACGAAAGAGGCGGATCGGACCGAGCTACATCGTCGCGGCTCCAAGGCAGGGGTTGTGGGCATTGCCGATCATGCCGTGGAGGACTGGTTCTGTTCGCGTAAATCGCTCGACGACTCGTTGACACTGGATGAGTTGATAAGGGACATCGAACAAGATCAAAGTCGTTAACACCACGGCGCGGGGCGACACTATTGACTCGAATGTCGCCGCGCGATGCTTGATCCACTCGTGATCCGCACCGATCACTTGCATCGCGTGATGTCGGAGGGCGTCAGAAAGGGTTGCGATCCGTCCTATTTGTACGCCACAGCTATCCAGCAGCCATACCTGCGCTCTATGTTTCTTTCTTGCCGGAGAAGCCTACAATCTCATAGCCTCATACCGACTATCGTTCGGGGCGCAGGCATGAGCGGCAAGGGCGAAAAGACTCCGATCGAGGCATTAGGGCCGTCCAAGTAATCGGATAATTCCGCGTGCCACGAAGCGCCGTCGCAAGAACCGTGGCATGCCGCCGCCCGCGACTTCGATATCGATACGCTGCCGGGCAGTTCTAATTTGACGGCATAGAGGCCGCGGCGGTTATCCGGCGCACGCCCGGCGCGCTGGAGCAGTCGCGGTGGGATCCGAACCACGCGCTGAAATGGCATTACGTCGACGGCGGCCCACTCTATCCTGTCGATGCGGTGCACGACTACGTGCGCCGAGATGCCCGGGGTTTGCGGCGATGATCGTCATCGCCTCGGAAGCCGCATGGAACAGCAGGCCATAAGTGCCGATCGCACCCGATAATCGGCAACACTAGCGAACTTGAATCCGCGGTAAGTGCGCCGCAGGCAAGCGGATGACGATCTGGCTGTCCGTGATGTCGACGACTTCCTTGCGCTTCCTCCCATCATCGTACCGCAATTCGATCATCACTCCCGATGCAGATGGGGCAAAGGGCTCAGGCGTAAGGCTGATCCACCCCTCCTCCATATTCAGAATGATCGGTCCATCCGCCCGGAAACGGGCGTCAAGCAGCACCAGGTCCAATCGGAGAAACTGGAGCCGCACGTTGAGCCGTCGCCGCACGCCATCACGTGGCCAGATACGCAGGGTCTGAGCGAACGTCTCCATAATGCCGCCGTGACAAACCTGCCCAAAGATGGGATCGTCGGCAACGATCGTCGCAGCAGCGCGGACCGCCCCACAAAATCCCAGGTCGATCTCGCACGAGTAATACCACGTTCCACGGTGATGCGGCTGACCGAGCCATGTGGTCCCGCTCGGCGCCGGCTCGAAGCCGCCACCGGCCGCGCCGTCATTCTCCTCACCCGGATACCAATAGCCATGACCGGCTGACGCGGGGCCGCTGTTCAGCAAGGCCCACGCGCTGAGTTGTGACGCATAGCCCAGACGAAGGAGCGGATGCGGGTCGTCTGCATCGTTCAGCGCGTGATCAAGCAGCGCCCAGCCGCCCATCTGCGCCATGTAGGTCAGCGTATATGCGTCGCCCGCAGTCGCGCGATAATCGCTGCCCAGGTAGTAATAAGCAGGTTCCAGCCAGCCACGGCAGAACAGGTTTGCAGCGATCTGACGCTCCGCGAAGGCACGGGCTGCCGCCTTCGAAACCCCCATGGCGACAGGGTCGTCAAGGGCCGAGCGCGCCAGTGCCTGCGTTGATTCGAAGCCTGTGGAATCGAACGGATATTCCGACCCGAACAGGTCAGCCTTCGGATCGACGAAGGCGCGCACCTTACGCGCCCAGTGCGCCTCCAGCGTCGCCGCCTCGCGCATCAAGCCCGCCGTCGTGAGCGCCGAAAGAAGTTCTGGGATGACACATTCGTTGTAGAAGCCGGTGCAGTAGGCGGACCACATCACCACGCGCATCGGCACCGTGAACATGGCCAGCGCCGTACCGTAGGCGCGTACCAAATAATCTCTTGCGCTCTGGCGGGTGGGTATCGCGGGATGGTCACGCGCGATGCGGTGCATGGCCAAATACATCGCGAAGATGTGCGGATAGTCATAAGGCCGCCAGATATGCAGGCGGCCCTTGGGGCCGGGATCGCTGCTTTCCCGGTTCTGCTTCCAATCGGGTATGCCGTACAGGCTGTAGGCGTATGCCTCCTGTGTGGTACGTTGCAGCCCGCCCCAGACGAACGTATCAATATACCGGTCCAGCGCCGCCACTTCCGCCGCATCAGGATGCTCGGCATTCTTGGTCGCGAGGTAAGCGGGCTTGCTCAGCCCGGGATCGTCGCACGTCACCTCGTAGATGCGCCCGCCCTTGATCCGGTCGTAATTGTCCGGCCCAAGCAGGACCTGCGTCTCCATGTTCCACTCGCCGAACAAACCGTCGTACCATTTGGACGGGTCACGATGCTGCCGCTTCACGATGAAAGCTGCGCGCTTCTTCATCATCGTCTCGACGGGTTCGGTAACGAAGAATTCAAGAAACGTCTGGCGCGCACCCGGCTGGTGCAGAGTCAGCCGGTTCTCGCCCAATCGCGAAAACCGGACCCGCCATAGTCGCCTGCCAGCCCGATCCGGCAACCGTTGCACCACCGTGTCGCCGGTAAATTCCGCTTCGATTCGCTCCACCGGAATGGAGGACGCGAGCGCGATGTCGACGTACAGGTCGTTGGGAACCGTCATCCCCGGCATTACCTCCACGTCCACCAGACCGGCGTCCGCGATAGCCCTGCGCGCCGCCTCATAATCCGCAACCCACTGGAAGCGGAGACGGTAATGCCGTTCCTGGGCCGGCGACAGGGACAGGGAATGGGTCGGCTGTCGCCAGCGAGTCCCGCCCGCGACTGCCTCGCCGGCGGCCGCCCCGCCCAAGATGTAGGCGCACCATGTCCCACTGGCTTCGGCCGAATCCTTGTGGACATTCCAATATTCCAGTGACGTGTCCGCTTCCGGTAAGAGCATAAGGAAGGGACCGCTGCTGTTGCCGCGAATCCAGAAGATGTGCGAGCCATGCTGCGAGACGAAGCTGTGCTTCAAAACAGCCACCGACGCCGGTTGCCCTGCCGGAAATTCGGTGTTCATCGGCATAGGCAAATAGAGGTCGCCAACCTCCACGCTCGCCATGCCGTCGTTCCGCAGCATGATCTCCCACGTCAATCCAGCCTCGTCGACTGCGAGGCGGGTCGTGAGAAGGACGCCGGCATCGCGGGCTGCTAGTTCAAGGGCCGCGCTATGCATCGGCTTCGTTGCATCAACGCCGGTTCGAAGCGTATGCCACTCGGATCCGGCACGCCGAACTCTAGCGTGAGCCGCCCCCAGCACGGCTCCAGGCAGGACATAATCCGTGTCATGCGCATCGTTCCGATAACGCAACGAGGTAATGCCGTCTTGTGTGCACCCAACGACGAAGGACGAGTCGGCCGTCTTCAACACCATGGCAACCTTGCGCGGCGGCCGATTGGGTTTAGGCAGCGTAACGCGCCCGAACAACGCGCTACCCAAGAAGCTCCAGCCCAACAGCATCGTACGACGCGTATACGTCCAGACTTTAGACATGCTTTTGATGTATCCGGTATTGCCCCATGCGGATAATCAAGGCGTGCCGCTTCCCGCCGTAAACGTCAACGCGATAAAAGCGACATACGTTCTCAAGTACCGAGTGTTCGGTCGGCAGGGCTTCGTCACCATCGGTCATCACGGCGCCCCTTGGACACCAGAGCTTGCACGCAAGGAGGCCAAGCGGCTGCGCCAGAGCGGGCTTGCGGGTCGAATTCACGCGCGGAGCTGGAGAACGGAAACTAACACCGCGGAGAGGCCGAGGCGCTGGACCGGAAGCGTGACTCTCAACTTTGTGATCCGAGGCGTGCCGCCTCGGCAAGGCAATTGGAGGAAAGCTTGCCCGCGAAACCGACCTAAGGCGTGCGATCTGCAGTCATTCCGGCGACGGGGGCTGCATAACGCCGCGACGGTCTCGTTAACGTGGCTGCACAAAGGGCAAGCGAGGCGTGCAACGGCCTCTGCCAGCGGCTTCCCGAGGATCAACACGCCATGGTGCCGGTTGCCGCTGTAGTCCTCGGTGCTGACCTAGGCACACAGGACCCGCGCCAACACGACCGCACCGGCACCGGTTTTCGGCTCGATGGCCGCAACCTCGCGGGCAAGGTCATCAATCGCCCGATAGGCCGAATAGAGCGCCTCTTGGGCGTCTCGCAGTCCTGATCGCTCGATGGCCGCCGCCCGGTCGCCGTCATATCGTTCGGCTGCCGCGATGATTCGCTTAACCTGTTTGCCGAAGCCCGTCCGGCCGTCGCAGCGTATCTGCCCGTCCTTGATGAGTTTCCTCAATCCGGTCGAGTGGATGATCATCGTCGGCCGCGCCGGCCGCGCCTTGCCGTCCGCATCAACGACAACCCCACTCGATAGTGGCGTGTCGTCCACGTCCCGCACCTCATAGGCGCAGCCGCCCCAGAAGTGGGAGTGGCAGACGATCTCCTCCGGCACGTCCGGCACGAGCGACCTCGCCAAGTCCTTGGCCGCCGCCAGCTTGGGTTGCGCCGCTGTGAAGGCGTCGACCAGCCCATCGAGGCGCCGGCCGGCATCGAGCAGCGCGGGATGCTCTTCAGGAGCCGCAAGGGCGGCCGTCAGGGGGATGGCCGCTGCGACGCTGGCGCCGGCCAGTACCGCCGCAGCGCGGAAGGAAGCCTCTGCGGGCAATTATTACGGGGCTGCTCATGCCGTGACCGCTTCATGATCGGATTGCTCTTCGACGTCATAGCCGGCCCTTGGAGCCCAGCAGGGCAAGTACACCGCGGCTCCGGATTCGGCCTCGTGCGAGCCCAGAGATGGCTCAACGCTTCCGTCATCCTCGAGGTCGGGGGTTGCCGTCGAGCTGATCAAGCGTGTCGATCGCGTCGCGAACGAGATCCCGCAATCCCCGAACGTACTCGCCAGAGCCCAGCGGCTGCTCCAAAACGGTCGAAATTTGATTGGCCACCCGTTCGGTGGCATTCGCCAGTCGGATGATGGCATGTTGCCACGCCGGGCTAGGCGCGGCGTCTGGCGCTTCTAATGCCCGAGCTGGCTTGTGACCGACATGTTGGGAAATCGCACCAGCGCGGCGCGCTCGCAAAGCTGTGATATTCTCAGAATCAACCTGAGCCATGACTAACCTCATAGTTTGGGCCAGGCCCGTCACGGTTGTTCGAGCAATCGCGGCGGGCCGCTTGTTATTCAAGCGAAATTAGCGTAGTACATTTATCGTGCTCCAGTCGAAAAACGTAGTACGTAAACGCCCGGGCCGTCCGGCCACTGGCCAGGATCCTGTGACGGCGATTCGCCTCTCCGCTGAAATGCGAGAGAGCGTTGACGCTTGGGCAGCTAGACAATCGGGCACTCCCCGTCGGTCCGAAGCCATCCGCCGGCTTGTTGAGATCGGTCTGAAGATCAAGAAATGAGAGAAGCGTTATCCTTGTCCGTTTTCGCGGTTGAGGTCGACCGGCGTCCTGTTTTTGCATTTGCTTCGAGAACCCATGCGGCAGCAGAAGCGATCTTTAACGGCGAGGAATTGCGCACGAAACTCTCGGCCCTCAAGTCTGGCGGAGCCCCTCTGTGTGACAATTACGGGATCATGCGCTTGCGCCTAGCGCGGCCTGCGGAAAGAGAGATCTATGAGGACCAGCGCTTTGGACGAATCCATCACAATGAGTTCTACGGCGCCTTCTTGGTCGAGCTGGATCGGGACGCGGGCAGTCTAGATCACGTCCTGGACGAATTGATCGACCTCGGAAACCCGGAAGGCTCAGATTGAAAACGTAAAAATCCTAACTTCTCTTTCGTCCCTTTATTGGGATAATTCGCGCGGGCCCCATTGGTCGCCTCACGGCAGGATCAACTTGCGGATCGCTCTCAGGGGCCGGCCCTCCCTCGACGAAGGGAATCCATTCGACCTCCTCAAATCCATAAGCGATTGACCACCAGCGCTCACTCAGTGACGCTCCTCCCCATAGGAATTCTTCGACCGGTGCCTCGTCGTCTTCCGGGTCGCCTCTATCGAGCGGCACAGGCTTAGCGGGGCTTTCCCACATGATCCCGCCATCAGGCAGCTCGGGGTACTCGCAGTATGGTACGTCGGTGCACTCGTCGACGGCCAACTCGAGATCGATCTCGTCGTCAGCAGTGAAAATCCCGACGAAGTCTTTGTTCTTGATGAGCCGAACGAGAAAGGCGGGCATATACCGAGCGCTCCGTGTGGCTGGCTTAACCTGCCGCAGAAGCGCCCAGCTACGCCAAGGTAAATTCGGCTCTAGGAATTTGGTTGACTTTGTTGCCCTGCGGCTTGCGCGCCCGCTTTGGTTGCGCTTGGATGGAAGCGCTGCCGATTGCATTCCCTAGCGGTATGCTCCCGCAGGTTTGATTAGATTGCCCAGAATCGCTGGAAGGCGAGATGCCTCAATTGGTTTTGAATCGAAATGCTATCAGACAACCAGTTCAAATAGCTGTGGTTCGCTCCACAGAAATGGTCGACTTCGCATTCGCTGCCATGGCAGGCACTGACCTGTCAAAGGCCCCGCAAGGGACGAACTTTATTAATTTCAAGGCGCCTGAGCTAAGCGCCGGCGAACGGAAAGCCGCCTATGAAGCTTGGATCTTGGCGCGCGGCTTCCACGACGTAGTACGCGGAGCGAAAGAAACGCTCGAGCAGGCCTATGTCTATCTTGCACTGCTGGATAAGCAGCCGGAAACACAAGAACAGATCGACAGCCTCACGGCCCGTCTCAAATTAAAAGCTCAACATGCGGGATTTGAAGACTTGTTAGCGACAGCCAACAAGCGGTTGATCGTGCAGCTTGAATTCCCTTCCGCATATCGCTTCAGCAGGCCCGCAATTGCCTTGAGCACCGCGGCGGCATCGTCGGTGCTGAAGACTGTAAGGGTGCGCAGACATTCAAACTGAGTTTCCCCCGAATTAAGATCTTCTACATCCGCGACGGCGGCGAAGTCGAAGTTGGTGCCGGCTCCATTATCGAGCCTGACGAAGGACAGACACACGCGGCAATAATGATTCGACTTGAGTTACAAACTAGGGAGTTTGCAGTTGGTGATCGGCTCTCGTTTTCGGCTGCCGAATTTAACTCGATTGCATTCGCCGTCATGCAGATGGGGGAGCACATTGCCAATCGCTTGCCCCTGTGGCGGGCGATGACGCCCCTCCAGCAGCCGGAGCGCGCCCAATAGAGACGGAAAAATGATGCAGTCGACACCGAATGCACTCACAAAGTTGAATGTCGCAAGGCATCAGCTTGGCACCGCTCTCGACCTGTTATCAAGGATCGCGATCCCGTCGCGGTGCAATGTCTGGCTTGTGGCGGCGGTGAATTGATTGAGGCGATAGCTGCTTCGGAGAACATTCGCACCTTCTCGACTCACATACTGGAGACCTACCCGCGGCTAGACACCGGAAAAATTCGCCGTCTTCAACGGCAATATTGGAATGCGTTCAAACATCTGAGCACGAAGGAGGGTCTGCGCAGGGAAGATGACGAGCTGCTGGCAGCATTCAACGATACGGTAAACGACGCAGCACTATTCATCGGCTGGTGGGACTATTTTTCTGTTACGGCTCGCTTGCCACTCCCTGTACAGGTATTTCAACTTTGGTGGTTCTCGCTCAATGAGGACAAGCTAGCGCCTGGTGCTGATCTAGATACCATCCGCGAGCTATTCCCCAACATGATGCTGCAAACACGAACCGAGCAGAAGCGGAGGCTGCGCCGGGCGGCCGAAAAGTATCGTCATGACAAAGCCGTCCTTCAAGATAGCCGAACAGAGAACAATCCCCTGTGCTTCCCGGCTGCCGTCTTCCAGCGCACGTGATGCATCGTTTACCACCATGGCTCTCGCTCACTCCGCTTCTTAGCTTGCGCCCCTCCACTAAAGCCCAACCCGTCTCGATGCATTACGGCTTGCGCTCTCCCTTCGGTTGCGGTTGAATTTGGGTTGAGGGATGGGGGAATCAGAATGAGGGCGATAATTGCAGCCGGCTTGATGGCGCTCTGGCTATCGGCCGCGTGGTCGCCGACGGCGGAAGCTCAATTCGAGCCGTTGGCATTCGCGGTCTGCAAGAAGATCCCGAGCGACGCAGACAGACTGAAGTGCTTCGATACGATCGGGAAACAAGCTGAGGATCAAGACTCAAGCACCGAGCCCAACCCGGTCAAAGATAAGTGGACGTTCCGCGGGAGCAAATCCCCGATTGATGACAGCGATCAGCTCGTTGCAATGCTCCAGGGCGAAGCCGGGGAAGCGTTGCTGATCCTGAGATGCTGGGAGAACAAATCCGAGGCCGTCTTTATCCCGCCCGATCTCGTTATTTCTGGCACGGGAAACCGCTACGACCTTCTAATCCGGATCAACGGAGATTCACCAGCCAGTGTGGCTGGTCTCGGCAGCACGAATGGCAGGGCGATCTTTGTTCCTAACGCCCGTGACTTCATGAAATTGCTCCCGGATCAAGGCAAGCTGTTCATCAGAGCGACTGGTTTTCAAGGCAGATCCAGCGACAGCACGTTCCTCTTGAATGACGTTACAGCCGCAAGGAATCGGATTGCAGAGACTTGCCGTTGGACGACATCTAAGTCGAGCTCAATGAAGGCGGGCAAATGAGCTCCCTAGCGGTTTTTGAGGCGGCCTTATGAAAGCATGGCTATCTGTTCTGGTTGCGATCGTTGCGCTGATCATTGGAGCACAATTCATATCGATCTTTGTCGTTCAACCGATCGGTGCGCTTCCGGAAGGCCGCACCGTCATTTTGCTGCGCAAACCTTGGAGCAGCGCAAAAGGGCTGGCCTTTATCGATAGCCCAGACGCGTTCTGCGCACGAAATAGCGCAGGTGTTACGCTGCTGTGCCGGGGGATCACAGCAGGAGCGATAGCGAAGAACGCCACAATTCTTGCTCGGCTTCCCTACTCAGCGACCCTGTACGGCATCAGCACGGGCGGCCGCACCTATGAGCGGTAGAGTCTCATCAGACCTGGTTTTTCCGTGTTGTTGCTGGGGGCGCCTGCGCTTGAATTTCGTCCAGTCCGTCTGGTACTCAGGATCCTTTCCCATTTTGATGCGAGCGGCATCGAGGACTAAGCAATGGCGGATGAGCCAAAGAACTGGACCTGCCCACACTGCAACCGGCCGCAAACCTTAACCGCTGGCCAGCGTCGCACTCGGGATGTTTATCTTGGCCAGGACAACAATAAATATGGAAACCTTGGTTTCTATATCATGGTCACGGCTTGCACCAACCCGGACTGCCGCGACCTTAGTGTAAATGCGCATTTGACAACTGGCGAGGACATGCACTCCGACTTTAGGTCGAACAATGTTATTGAGACCTATCACCTCAAACCACAGGGCGCATCGAAGCCACAACCCGACTACATTCCAAAAGCGCTCCGGGACGACTACTTCGAAGCATGCGCCATTCGAGATTTGAGTCCAAAAGCTAGTGCCACTCTTGCGCGGAGATGCCTACAGGGAATGATCCGCGACTACTGCGGCATCGCGAAATCGAGGCTCATAGACGAGATCAAGGACCTTAGAAGGCAACTTGACGACCACACCGCAGCCAAAGGTGTCACTCACGAAAGTGTCGACGCAATCGATGCTGTACGCAGTGTCGGCAACATTGGCGCGCACATGGAGAAGGACGTCGATCTGATCGTCGAGATCGATCCTGGTGAAGCCCAGATGTTGATCGATCTGATCGAAATGCTGTTCGTCGACTGGTACGTTGAGCGCGAACGACGAACTCGCCGATTAGCGGAAATCACCGCTCTCAGCGCCCAAAAAGCGCTTGAACTTGAAGAAGCCAAGAAGGCGAAACTATTGGCCCCGCCAGACGCCGGTCTACTCCTTAGGGGCACGGCAGCCGCAGGGTGGCTGACCGGAGACCACTTTGCCACCTGTCCCGGTCCGAAATCGGAACAAGGAAAAATGGCAATAAACTAACGTAAGTTATTTCCGACAGGCGCGATCGCGCGAAGCATTGACATCCTTCCAGCGGCGTTGTGGGGAGTTTCACATGTCATTCAAAAGCACGACCATTGCTGCGCGCGTCGAACTCCTCAACGACCGGATCCGGCGCCTAGCCATCATGCATATTGCGGAGCAATACGAGGAGGTCCTCGTTCTCAGGGAGACACTTCGGCTAGCCAAGGCCGATGCAAGGACTCTCGTGCCGCTGCGCGCGAAGGACGCGCACGCTAGACTCATACACGACCACCATCCTGTTGATGGCCTCACCTAGCAAAGTTGGTCTGAGAAATCCGTCGCGCGTGACGGTGAAGCGCATCTGCGAAGGCGTTTCTGACCGCCTCTGAATCTTCGGTTGACCACTCTGGCAGAAGATTGGCATCGACGAGCGCGTCAGCGATCATCCCGCGGTCTAGCACGATCTCGCCGGCGCCGACTTCGACAGGCACTAGCCGTTTGCCGCGCCCCTTGCGCTCGCGCCGTTCCTGCTGACGTTGGGCTCCGGTCTTGGCCAACGTTTACGCCTTCTGAGGCTTTGGACCATCCTTGCAGAAGTCCATGATTGCCGAACCGAACACTTCCTCGAGTTCGCCCTCGGTCATCTGGATGGCCGCCGCGATCTGGTCGAATGGGGTGTGAAACCACAGGAGAGCCATCGCAATCGGCAGGTCGGAGAGAATCGCTTCCTCTGGCGTCGAGGCGATACAGCCTCGAGATTAGGGCGTCGCGCCGAGGCTCAAATTCCCAGATCGTGCGGCCGATTTCTCACGTCGTTGCCCCAACCGTTGCACCGGCGAAGCGGATGGGTGCGGCTGGGCGAAGTGAGTCCATCCCTCGCGCTTCGCACGTCTGTGTATCGTGGTGTCTGTCGTGTGAAAGTCCCGCGCTAACTTCCTGATCGAGCAATGCTCTCCCTCATAACGCCGACGGATGGCGGCCCAATCAGGAGAAAAATTTTCTTCGTTACTTGCCATCGTTGCACCGTTGCAGTCTGAAGGATTTGTATTTGCAGGACAAACTCTGCGCGTGAGATTGGCGCCGGTCCGCACTACGTGCTGCCCTAGATCTTTAGGGGTATCCCCCAGGTCACTTGATGACCTTGAGATAGGCATTGGCTGCCAGCCGTCGGTTGGCCTTTCGCTTTGCAGGCGAGACCTTCGCTCGAGCTCGCGGCTGAGACCAAGCTCGCTTTCGAGCGCCAGCGATTCTGCAGCACGTGCGGTAACATCGGCTGGAGAGAATGCAAGGACAGGCCTTGCATGCATGAAGGGTGATTACCGGCGGCTGGCGGTTGAGGCCATGCCCCAATCGCACGGAATGGAAGCCGAACAGGCTGCCCCGAACGGCCGAGTCGAACTCGATCTACAGCAATCCTGACGGCGATCATCGTGGCGACTGGCTTCCCGGTGATCCCTACGCCAACAAGCCCTATTCCAAGGCGATTCTACTCGATAGTCGGGCCGAGCGGCCGGACGTTCTCCCCGCCGCCGGGCAGGTTTTGGCGTACGTCGGAAGAAAAACTTCAGGCGTTGGATGCTGACGGACGCATCTGGTGGGTCCGAAGGGCGAAGCTCGGCCCAGCATCAAGAAATACCTCACCGAGGTGGGCGCGCTTGTGCCCCGCACGCTCTGGAAAAAGGAGGAGGTCGGTAGCAACCGGACCTCAAAAAACGAACTTCGCGCTCGGTTCCCCGACGAAGCAGCATTCGACACACCGAAACCAGAACGGCTGATCGAACGAGTGCTTCGTATAGCTACGGCGCCGGGCGACATTGTCCTCGATTCCTTCGCTGGTCAGGAACCACCGGCGCCGTTGCGCACTAGATGGGCCGCCGCTGGATCATGGTCGAACTGGGCCACCACTGTGAAACCCTTCTGGTCCCGCGCCTGGATACTCGACCAATTCAGCGGACGTACCAAATGACTGCGCAATCTCATCCGAAGAATATTTTTTGCTCACCGCTTCGACTACTGCTCCCCTCGGCAGTAGTACCGCCGAGGCCAAATAGTAGGCATCGTGTTCTTCTGATTTATCGTATGTTCTGCCATATGCTTCGGCTACCCGGGCAATCTTCGTGAGCTTGTGGCCTAGAAGGATGTGCCAGTACTCCTCCAAAAGAGTTACGCGCTGACGCTCGATGGTGTCTTGCGATTCCGGAAGCTTGAATGCATAAGCCATTTCTTCCCCCAATGTTGATGTTCGTTCGAACCCATTCGTCTACCTGCACGACGTTCACATGATTCCAGCGGCGGCCTCACAAGTGAATGCCGGTACACTGTGCAATACCGTGCGGCCAAACTAGCGAGCGTGGTCTGCGCCGCCGGACCGAAGTGCGATTACGTGACTTCGGCGAATGCGGAAGGATCAAGCTGCGCCCGCGAGTTACGGAGGAAGCGTTGACCAAATGCCGCCCGAGCGAGAACTAACGCCCGAATGCTCGCGAGGGCCGCATCCTCAAGGCTCCAAGCTATGATAGCACTGACTTTTCTAACCGATTGCCGCTACGTTCGTTCATCAACGCATCCATGCCGTTGCGGTGCAGCCACAGAAGTCCTCGGGCGAGTTGCCGCAAGTCGTTGCGGTCCGCGCCAATAGGTAACCTTCTTGCACGACGGAGAGCCTGCTGCTCCAAAGATGATAGGTTGCGTTCCAACTGCTGCCTGAAATCGATATTTGACCTTGGCGAATGCTTGTCTATCCCGTTTCAAATATCAGTATTGTGAAATAGCCCACAATTCATTCCCTTATGCGCCAGGAACCATCACTCATTGTCCCTGCCAGATTGGTTGGCTTCCGCCCGAGTTAGAACTCTCCACTATGCTGGGCCTGGCTTGTTAGGTGTGCCGTTCTTGCAACGTCACAATTGTTCCATTGGCCTTCGAATCGTTTTTGACTTCACAGGGGGGTCCGGCGTTTGATTGTGGCGGACCCGGGAGACATTTATCTCGAAGACATTTTGAGGCGGGTCCAAGAGGTCGCTGTCCAGCGCCAGCGGCCTCTTCGCTAGCTTCATCGCGAGAGGCCATCCGATGCCGATGCAAGTATGGGCTGTCGCTACGTCGATCGGCTGGACAGTCGTCACGGCCGTGATCCTGCTCTATTTGATCTTCGGACCTGGCTAATCCGGCGCTCCCCAAAGGGTGCGAGACGCCTAAACGTCATTGATTTGGGGCCCGTGCCAAACAGCGAATTAGAAAAGCCCGCAGAGGAGAAATCGTGTCTGCCGGAGCCATGTCGTAAGGTGATGCTACCCGCAGCGACTACGCGGCTGCCACGGAGCGACACCCACTGACATCGTCGACGTCGACATCGATATCGGCCGATCACGGTGGTGCTGATGTTGGTGCTGCCGATGATGATCATCATTGGCGTCGACAACGAATGTCGATCATGCTGATCGGCACCATGCTGCCGATCAGCATGATGCTGCTGGCGGCCATCGCCGGAAACTATGCCTCACCGAGCAGTCGACGGCATTGCCCGGCTCTTGCGATCAGGTGCTCGGCGAGACGCCCGATGATGGCATTGTCCAATCCGTCTTTCTGCGCTTGCTTCCGTACGGCGGCTACAATGTCCGGAAGCTGCTCGGCCATGGAAATTAGTCCGGCGATCACCTTGTCAGGATCGAGGCGCGTTTCGCGCGCGAACTTCTGCCAATCGCGTAAACTAATCTGGCTGAGCTTGTAATCACCGCCGATTTTCATCGCGAGCTTGATTTTCTGCAGATCGACGTCATCGTAGGGAAGAATGCTGGCGATATCGTAGAGCGGCGCGAGTCGTACGTGAGGGCCTCCGGCCAGCAGCAGTAAATAATTCTTGGCATGAGCATTTGTACCCGCAATCAGCCAATTGAAGCCTAGCGCGTCGACAAACGTGTCAACGTCGGCGACACGATCCGTGGAGTAGGTGCGCAAAAGCTCGATCACATCGGCAGGGCTTGGTCCGCCATCGTTTTGATACTTCATGGTCGGCAGGATGCCGAGCGCCTGGCAGATATCTTCCTGGTGGACACGGACGATCTCGTTCCCACTGAACTGCCGGTGGTAGCGCTCGATGACGATGGCGATTTCCTATCCGAAATTTATCACCTCGGTGTCGGCGACGGGCAGACCGAGATTACGCGCAAGCATGAGGCAGATATGTTCATTTTCCGCGTGTCCATCGAAATGGCCGGTCGGCGGTTTTGAGGATATGCGTCGTCGGAATGCGCCCAGAGGGAATTCCCCATTTGCCCTTTTGCAGAAGCAAGGCGGTTTTGGGTTGGGCACCCGCAAGGCTGAATTGTCCGGTATCGCGCGGCAACCGCCATGCGGCGTGATCCTCGCGTAAGATTTGTAGACGTTTGGCGATCGCCGTGTCGTCGAGCCAATCGACCTTGTCCTCGGCGTCGCTTCGCAAGGCGTCCAGCCGATCAGGCGTGACGAACTGAATGGCACCCGCGCAATCCTCGCCGACGTAAGAGATAAGAGCAAACACGTTGCGTGCGGACACCTGAAATCTTCGAGCCCATCGTTCGAGCACGCGTTCGTTGTCGGGCAGGAGTCCCCAGAGGAAAGCCTGCACGGCGGAAGGACCGTGCTCTTCGGCCGCGAGCGGCTTGGACAGCGACAGCGGATAGGCTCCTTCGGCCTAGCGCCAGTCTTTGTCATAGACAAAGGTGAGCCGGCCGCGGGCGTCATTGCGCACGCGGCCGATTTCGCGACCATCCAGCAGAGCAACAAGTTCGCTGGTCATGCCTTTTTCTTCGTGGCCTTGGCCACGATGGCATTGATATCGACGGCTTGCCTGATGACCCCGCTGGCGGGCGCTTGGTCGGTGCTCGCATCCAGGCGAATGTCCAGGGCGTCAAGAGCGCGAAGGATCAGCCCGAGCTCAGCGCGCGCGTGACCGTGCTCGACCTCGATCACCCATTGGCGGCTGACGCCAATGCTCTTGGCAAACGTCGATTGATCGAGTTTGAGCTTCTTGCGCCGGTCGCGAAGGATGGCGCCGAGTTCGGCCGGGGTGCGTAAGAGCATGGGATTTCCAAATGTCAACGTTCGCTTACTTTTCCCATAAGTCTGCGTTCGTTGACAACACGAAATGTCAGCGCTCGATGACATCCTCGAATGTCATGGAGTGCTGACATAGCGCGTACGTGTCAAATTGAACTGGATCGGCATCGATATGGACCCCGGCGCCGGCATCGGCTCCGGCTTCTTCACCGATTACGCACCCGGGTCGTGATCGGCCATTATAGGGGGATAATTGTCTTCATCTATCAGGCGGTCACCCTCGAGGCGCGACTTTCCGACGGACGACAAGGGCAAGGTGATCAGGGGGCGACACCCGCCACCCGATCCTAGACGACGGCGTCGTGATCTACGTCGGCGAGACGATCCTTGGCCGAATCACGATCGGCCGCGGATCGACCATCGGATGTCTGGCTGATCCGTGACGTGCCGTCGACCAGCATGGTGAGGCAGGCCACCGCGCGGAACGTTCCGAGCGGCGCCTGATCCCAAATCTCATGCCGTCACTGGCGCTTTCCACCGCATGAAGCGCCGCTCCAGTGCCTCCACAATGGCATTGAACGCCAGCCCGATGACGGTGATGCTGAGAATGCCGAAATACATCTGCGGAATCAGGAAGCTGTACTGGCTGTTGATGATGAGGTAGCCGAGGCCGGCCTTGGCGCCGACCATTTCGGACGCCACCAGCACCAGCATGGCTGACGCGCTGGCGAGGCGTATCCCGACAAAGATGGTGGGAAGTGCTGCCGGCAGGATCACCTTGCGGAATAACTGCTGCGGGGTCGCCCCCATGGTGCGCGCCGACTTGATCAGCAGCGGATCGACCTGCTTCACCGCGGCAACGGTGTTGAGCAGGAGTGGCCAGGCGCAGCTATAGATTACCATCGTGATCTTCGACAGCTCGCCGATTCCGAGCAACAGGATGAACACCGGCAGCAGCGCAAGCGGCGCCGTGTTGCGGCAGATCTCGATGAACTGGTTCACGAGATTGCCAAGTCGCGCATACCAACCGACGGCCACGCCGAGCGGAACGATCAACGCGACCGAAATCAGAAATCCGCTCAAAGCGCGCAGCAAGCTGGCGGAGACGTCATCGTAGAGCTCGCCGGTTTGCACAAGCTGCCAGCCCGCAGCGATGACCTCCGAGAAGGGTGGCAGGAACACGGGATCGATCAGCCCGAGCCTCGGAACCGCCTCCCACGCAGCCAACAGGGCAATCAACAGCAATGAGCGGTGCCCGAAGGCAGCCAGCCCGCGGGCCGCGGCTCGGATCCGGTCCAGCACCGGCGATGCCGGGCGTTCCACGCTGGTGAGCGGCTCTCGGCGCCAGCGCGCAACCTCCAGCAATATCAACATTTCGAGACTAGACATGAGCAACCTCTTCCACTTTGCGGGCGGCACGCTGCGTGCCAATGGCGCCGGCCAACTGTCCCTGCTGGGCTTTCAAGACTTCCTCGCGCAACAGACTCCAAACCTCGTGACGCACGCGGCCGAACTCGGGCAGCGAACGTACGTCGTCATCGTCGCTGCGGAGCACATCCGGAATGTCGAACACCTGCTTGATCCGGCCCGGGCGCGAGGTCATCACTGCCACCCGCTGGCCGAGCACGATGGCCTCGTCGATACCGTGGGTGATGAAGACGATCGTCTTGCCGGTCGCGCGCCAGATCCGCAGCAGCTCACCCTGCAGCGTCTCGCGCGTCTGGGCGTCGAGCGCGGCGAACGGCTCGTCCATCAGCAGCACCTCGGGATCATAGGCGAGGCTTCGCGCGATCGCGACACGCTGCTTCATGCCGCCGGAGAGCTCATGAGGATAGCGGTCGGCAAAGCCGGAGAGCCCAACCAGGTCGAGGAAACGCCGCGCGATGTCGCGCCGCTGCTTGGGCTTGAGCCCTGCGATATCGAGACCGAACTCGACATTCTGTTCGGCGGTGCGCCAAGGAAACAGCGCATACTGCTGGAACACGATGCCGCGGTCGCGACCAGGTCCTGCAATCGGTCGGCCCTCGAGCAGAATCCGGCCGCTGGTCGGCAGCGAGAGCCCGCCCAGCAGATCGAGCAAGGTGGATTTCCCGCAGCCGCTTGGGCCAACCAGGGCGAGGAATTCGCCGGAGCGAACATCCAGCGTGATGTCCTCCAGAGCGGTGAAATGGCGGCCTGGTCCGCCGCCCTCGCCGCGCACGACGAACTCCTTGCGGACATGCTCGAAACGGATCTTCACAGTGGTCATCGGGCCTCCGCCGTCCTTCCGGGACGGAAATAGTTGAACGCATTGGTGTAGGTGTCGGAAGCCTTGACCTGACCCGGCTTGAACAGGCCGTCCTTCACCAGCCAGTCGATCCACACCTGGATTTCGCTGTCCGAGATCACGCCGCCCTTGGACGCAACGCCCGTGCTCTTCCAGTACTTAATCAAGGAGACATCCTCATTGCGCTTGCGCTCAGCGATGATCTTGTCGAACCGGGCCCTGACCTCTTCCGGAGGTGTGGTCTGCGCCCATTGGATCGCCTGCGAAATCCCCTCCACCAGCTTGCGCGAGGCATTGGGATTATCCTTGATGAATTTGTCCCGCAGTACATAGGCCCCCCCGGTGAACTGGCCGAACAGATCGGTGTCATTAAAAAGCGAACGGATGCCGCCGCGCTCAAGCGCCTTGTCGCGCAAGACGCCGCTCAACGCGCTCACTTCGACCTGGCCCTGGCGCAACGCTTGCTCGCCGCTGACTGGCGGGATCGCCACCAACGTGACCTGCCTGGCCTCACCAGCGCTGAGGCCGGACCTAGCCAGATATTCGCGGAGCACGAATTCCAAATGTGCGCCCAGCGTGTTGACCGCCACCTTCTTGCCAATCAGGTCACGCGCGGTCTTGATCGGGCTGTCGTCCTTCACGAAGTAGCCATAATAGGTGTTGGCATCGGAGCCGTAGTAGCCGACCACCGCCTTGACTGGGGCCTTCGCCGCGATCAACTTGAGGATCGCCCCATAGAACGCGCCGCCGATGTCGATATCGCCGGTGACGACGGTCTGGATGTCCTGCGGCCCGCTGATGGTGTTGCCGACCCATTTGAGCTTGAGCGGCGCGAGATAACCGAGGTCCTCGGCCAGCTCGATAAACGTCACCTGCCCAGCCGATCCCTGGTAGCGGATGTCGGTCTTCTCGAGCGGCGGCTCGGCGAATGCCGGAGCCGTGAGGCCGAGCGCCACGGCGCCGGCCAACAAAACCCGCAACGTCATGCGGGTGGCACGTCCCAATCGGGCGCGCCCTGCGCGAAGCAATCGAAGTATAGCGTTCATCATTGTGACTCTCGTGAGCTAATCCATATCAAGCGGCTTTGGCGGTCTGGGGCTTGGATGTCTTGACGCGCGTTACGCTGCGGCGACCGTCGACGCTGAGCGGTACATCGCCATCGATGGTGGCGCGGCGCACAACGCGGTGCTGGTCGCCATAGTCGTTGACCGCGTAATGTTGCGTGGCGCGATTGTCCCAGATCGCAACGTCGCCGGCCTCCCAGCTCCAGCGCACGGTGTTTTCCGGCGCCGTGATATGCGACTGGAACAGGTCGAACAGCTTCTGGCCGTCGTATTTCGGCAGGCCGACGAAGCGCTGCACGAAATTTCCAAGCACGAGCGTGCGCTCGCCGGTCTCGGGATGGACGCGCACCACCGGATGCTCGGTCTCATAGATCGTTCCGGTGAACACCTCGTCGAAGTGCTTCTTGTCCGCCTCGGTTGCCTGCGTCTTCACGGCATAGTCATAGGCGTTGCTGTGCACGGCCCACAGCTCGTCAGCGAGCTTGCGTAGCGGCGCCGGCAGATCGAGATAAGCTGCCGCCGTGTTCGACCAGACGGTATCGCCGCCGTAGGGCGGAATCACCACGCCGCGCAGCACCGAGATTTTCGGATAGGCGTCGACGAACGTGACGTCGGTATGCCATTGGTCGGCGCGGCCACCGCCGCGGCCAGAATCCAGTTCCAGGATCGACGACGTGCCCTTGATCGCGCCGACCGTCGGATGGGGCACCAGCTTGCCGAGCCTGATGGCAAAGCGCTCCTGCTCCGCATCGTCTAGATGTCCCTGGTCTCGGAAGAAGATGACCTTCTGCTCGAGCAGCACCTGATTGATGGCACGGATGGTCTCGTCCGAAAGATCGCCCGACAGTTTGATGTTCCTGATCTCGGCGCCGAGCCTGGCCGCACGCTTGACGATGTCGGCGCGCGGAATGACGTTATCGATTGTTGTCGTGTTGCTCATGGTCGTGCTCTCGTCACTGCGATCCCCTGGACAAAGCTCCGCCATGCGCCGGTCGCGGAAACGACGGCGGAGATAAATGAAATCATTTCAGGCTAGGGGCCCTACTCGGCCGCAACGTGCTCCGGCAGACGGCCCGAGCCGGGACATCGGTCAGTGGGATCGGATTGGAGCATGATGAAACGACCTCGCGTTGAGGCCTTGAATGGTACGAGCGATCGATCGTCAGTCAATGAAACGAAACCAGCTTTGTTTTCCGCGATAGGCAAACGAACGCTTCGCCGTCGATGCTGACACTGAAAGATTCATAATGATGACTGCCCGCCCGGTCGCAAGAGGAGCGCAATTTGACGCGACGCAACGCACTTCTCGTCAAGAGACGCGATAAAATCGTTACAACCCCCGCCGTTTCTCGTCGTGACGACCTCCCTCGTCTTTGATTGGCGTTCTGCTCGCAAGCTTCGTGCTTGCATCCAACTAAACAATGCAAATTCATTTCATCGACATCAACGTGACTGCAGACGTAGAGTCTCGTTTGCTACAGCTCCCAATGCACGCGGATCTCACAAATGAGCCAACGACGGCAGCTTTCCCTCAACTTCTTCATCTATCCAGACGGCCATCACGAGGCGGCCTGGCGCCACCGGAGTTCGGAAGTTAATCGCATCCTCGACGTCACCTACTATCAGGAGCTGGCGCAGCGCGCTGAAGCGCACAAATTTGACGCGGTCTTCTTCGCCGATGGTCCGGCGCTGGCGGACAATGTCCGATATGCGCAGCGGTTTCGGCTCGAGCCGATCACCCTGCTCACCGCGATCGCCTCCGCCACCCACCGGATCGGCCTGATTGCCACGGCATCGACGACCTACACCGAGCCCTACAACTTGGCGCGGCTGTTCGCCTCACTGGATCACATCAGTAGCGGCCGGGCCGGCTGGAACATCGTGACAACGAGCACGCCGCAGGCCGCGCAGAACTTTGGCTTGCCAGAGCATCCTCCTCATCATGAACGCTACGAGCGGGCGCGGGAGTATCTCGACGTCATTACGCGGCTTTGGGACAGCTGGGAAGACGACGCGCTCGTCAACGACCCCAGATCGGGTGTTTTCGCCGACACCGGCAAGATCCACGCAATCAATCACATCGGAAAGCATTTCCGCGTGCGTGGGCCGCTCAACATCTCAAGGACGCCGCAGGGACGACCGGTCTATGTCCAGGCCGGCTCTTCCGACGACGGACGTGCCTTTGCGGCGCGTTTCGCCGAGGCGATCTTCACCGCGCATCAGACACTAGCGACCGCCCAGGAATTCTATGCCGACGTCAAGCGTCAGGCGCGCGCCTTCGACCGCAGTCCCGATCAGATCAAGATTTTGCCCGGCATCAGTCCCTTCATCGCCAGCACGCAGATCGAGGCCGATCGGCTGCAGGACGAGTTCAACGAGCTGATCCAGCCCGAGTATTCGCTGAGCCAGCTGCGCCAGATGATCGGTCTCGACCTCTCCGGGTTTGACCTCGATGGCCCCTTTCCTCGTCATCTGATCGATACCGAGGGCGCCCGCGGGGTGGCCAGCCGATTCAAGCTGGTCATCGACATCGTTGATCGCGAGAAGCCGACGATTCGCCAGCTCGTGCAGCGCCTGGCTGGCGCCCGCGGCCATTGGGTGATTGCCGGACCGCCGGAGAAGATCGCCGACAGCATTCAGAGCTGGTTCGAGAATGGCGCGGCCGACGGTTTCAACGTCATGCCGCCCTGGCTGCCCGGCGGCTTCGACATCTTCGCCGAGCAGGTCGTGCCCATTCTGCGCAAGCGCGGCCTGTTCCGTCACGATTATAGGGGCACAACGCTGCGCGATCATTACGGCCTGAGGCGGCCGGCGAGCCTCTTCTCCAATTTGGTTCGGGCGATTGCATAGGTCGCCTGGCAGAGATGGTTTGATCCAATCGATCGTGCGACGAAAATGGGGGGATCGCCGGAAGGCAAGACTGACTGGAGGCGTGTTGATGCGCCGACCGACGAGGAGATCGAAGCGGCGAGCAAGAATGATCCGACTGGCAGGAGTTCATGGACGTCGATTGGTCGGATGCCGTGCTCCTGATTCCGCCGAAGAAGAAGGCGATTTCCATTCGCGTCGATGACGACGTGCTCGAGTTCTTCAAGCGCGAGGGCGAAGGCTATCAGCGCCGTCAACGTGGTGCTGCGGTCCTATATGCAGCAGAAGACGAAGCCGAAGAAGCGCGCGTGACGTGCGACACTGTAGGACCGTCCCTCGACAGCTGCTTCGCCCCGTTTGACGTACAAGCTTTGATCGCTGCTACTTGATTTCGATGCGACTGTAACGCCGGCGCGCCTCCCCCCTTGCGACCACGTATGCCAAGTCATTCCACAATAGCATCCGGAAGAGGCGCTGCTACCCAATCGCGCACCGGTACCGTCTACGCGCAAGGTGTGGCGGCACTCTCCGCGAGGTGTTCGAGGATGCGGAACAGACTAGTAGGACAAAGACGGCTGCCGATTTCACGCCCATGATCTTTTTCGACCCGGACGGCTTCTGGGAACACGACCCCGAGCTCGACCGCGGCAGTGCAACGAGACGCGGATTGAACGTTTTGCAGCTCATCCAGAAAGTGTTCCGTTATGGGCGCAAGGACACTGCGTCTGCGCTCGGCAAGGTCCGGTTCACCACGGACTTTGCGAAGATCGATGCCGTCCTTCGCGCGCGCGCCAATCGCACAGCACAATCTGGCGTTTGCGCTGAATCCCTCGCGAGCTCCTCCGCTATTGCGCCGACAGCACCGTGCTACGATACCGCGTGACTGCCGCTCAGTATCGGTCCCGATTGGCGCCGCGCCGCTGGCGCGCGAACGCATACTGGGGATTGACCCCGCAATAGGCGTTAGTACCGCTCGCAGTGGCCATGCATTGGGCGTAGCTGGAGAATTGGCAATTGCCGGGATAGCCCCATATGCGCCCTTGCAAGCAGTAGCTATCCGGCCCTGCAGGCGCAGGCGAAAAATCATAGGTCTGAGCCGAGGCTTGCCCTGCTGCCAAAACCATACTCATCATCAGAATAGTCAAAGCTACAGTGCGCATTGGAACCTCCTCGAAGTCGACACAACGCTAGTGCACTTAAGCAGGAGGCAATATTGATCCAAGTCAATTCACGTTTTCGCTCACAAAACTACGCAGGTGGTGGTCCCGAATAGGTTAACCGTAGAGGATACTCGCGCAGTATCACGCGTGACCGGAGATGGCCTTCATCGCTTGGGACGGATAAAACTCGGCTGCGCTCGCGCTTTTCATTTTCAATTTGACCATCCCAATTGCGGCTTCGCAAGCGCGCCTCAGTTTGGACTCAATCATTTCAAGCCGACGGTCTCATGTCGGCGTTTGGTCCATCCTGTCATTGCGCTGCGGCAGTTAGCCCCGGCTTTTCTAACCAATTGCCACTACGTTCGTTCATCAACGCATCCATGCCATTGCGGTGCAGCCAAAGAAGCCCTCGGGCAAGTTGCCGTAAGTCGTTGCGGTCCGCGCCAATAGGTAACCTTCTTGCACGACGGAGAGCGTCGGCAGCCTGCCGCTCCAATGATGATAGCTTGCGTTCCATCTGCTGCCCGGCAAATCGATATTTGGCCCTTGGCGAACGCTTATCTAGCTCACTTTAAATATCAGCATTGTGAAATAGCCCACAATTCAGCCGCCGGCTTGCGCGCCGTGCACTGTCACTCATTTCTATACCAAATTGGTTGGCTTCGGCCCGAGGACGAGCCCTCCACGGGTGCTGGCCTAGCTTACTAGGTGTGTCGCGCTCGCAACGTCACGATTGTTCCATGGCCTCTGAAAAGTTTTTGACTTCACAGGGTGGCGAGTCCGGCGTTTGATAGTGGTGGACCCTGGGTAAGGGCTTTCATCTCGAAGACTCTTTGAAGCGGGTCCAAGAGATCGCTGTCCAGCGCCAGCGACCTCTTCGTTAGCTTCATCGGGAGAGGCCGTCCGATGCCGCCGCAAGTATGGGCTCTCGCCACGTCGATCGGCTGGACAGTCGTCGTAGCCGCGATCCTGCTCTATTTGATCTTCAGCCCTGGCTAATCCGGCGCCCGTGAAAGGGTGCGAGACGCCTACACGTCGTTGATTGCGCAGCCGTGTCCGCGGGAATGCGGGGCGGATAGACAAGATACAAGGCTGATCGTGCGACCTTAAAAGGAAGACCTGCTTCCACGCGTCGTGCGGAGGTACCTAGAAGCGAAAGCGGGCCATCACGAATCGGAGATTGAAGGGGCGTTCGCCTGAAGAAATAGGCCTGCGCGCGATCCAGCGCTCGCTCGAGTGACGCTGCTGCCGGTCGGACCACCATCCAGCAGTTTGGATAGCGGCGCTGCCGTATGGCAAGCCGATAAGTCTGCAATAAGGATGCTCGGGACCGGCAATACCGTCGGGATGATGCTCAGATCACGAACTGAGGCACCCTACTTCTTTAAGAGCCTCGGCAGAACGGTTGCAAGGGGTACGGTACTGAGCGGTCGCCCCACTTCATCTGCGATGACCAAAACCTCCGACACGTCTGGCGTACCACTCTTGATCGCTTCGGCTAGAAGCTCGCGCGCGGCTAATACGGCCTCACCCTCAGCCGCAGATAAATCTGGTAGCTCCGTTCCTTCCTCATCGAGCGTAATCTCGTCGCCGGCACGTAGGTGAAAGTAGAAACGTCCCAAGGCGAACTCCCAATTGAACAGAGACCTATTGGTGAGTAAATTTTCGCAGACGTATACCAAGCTTGGCAGGAGGCAGCGAGCACCGCTAATTGGGACTACGCAACAATCGGCTCGTGTGTTGCGTTCGATGCTGTACAGTAACGAGATGTCGATATTGATAAATGCAACGCGTTCCGCTTTGACGCTTAAATTCCGCGTTCGAGCGCTCCTTTCGACGGATTTCATCACGCCGATTGTCCGATAATTACGGACCATTTGGATCTGCAAGGCCGGTGCGAGCGCTTTCCTACGCTGTGATCCGTCTGGTGCTCGAGGAAGCAGCTCGGCAGCTCAGTCCGGATCCGGCTCTTGTCGATCACGACGGCGTTTCGGGGTTTCCTCGAGGTATCGTCTTCGCGGATTCGTTGGAGAACATGCTGGCGATCGCAACCGCCGACGAGCTGGACGGCTGGCGCAATGGCCGCGGCGACTTCGCGCATTTCCTGCGGCTTGCGGACAGTCTGGCATTGACCGGGCTCGGTCGGGGCACGGGGCCGATGATGAGCTACGGCGCCTATCATGGTGCCGATGGCGAATTGTTTCCGCGCGGCCTGTTCAGCCAGCGCGCAATCGTCGAACCGCTGCCGCTGACGCAGATCACCGAGGACGTCTCGCATGCCTGATGCGGAATTCCTTTGCGGATCCCGCCCATAGCAGCACAGTCCCAGATCCCGACAAGCCGGCGGCCTATAGTTGGTGCAAGGCGCCGCGGCTGTCTGGGCCAGCCGATGGAGGTCGGTGCGATCGCGCGCCAGACGGTGGCGGGCCAGGCACTGATCACGGATCCGGTCGCGCGGGACGGCACCAACGTGCGCAGCCGCGTGATCGCGCGGCTGATCGAGACCGCGCCCATCGCGCTTGCCATGGAGCAGTGACGCGCGCGCTGCGGCTGTCGGAGCCGTTCTGCGACAAATCGCGCGAGCTCCCCGACGGAAGCTATGTCGGGTTGTCGAGGCCGTCCGCGGCAGTCTCGGGCACTGGATGGCGGTGCGCGACGGCAAGATCGAGCGCTACCAGATCATCGCGCCGACCACCTGGAATTTCTCGCCGCGCGATTCCTTCGACGTCGGCGGCCCGCTGGAGCAGGCGCTGGTCGGCACTGATGTCGGCGACGCCGGCCCGCGTGCGGTTGCGATCCAGCACATCGTGCGCTCGTTCGATCCCAGCATGGCGTGCACCACGCATGGACCGGAAACTTCGTTGCCGGCTGCAAATCGAATTGTTTCCGCTTCTCGTGTTGGCAGCGTCCTCGCGTACCGTTCATGAAAGTGGTTCAAATTCGCAACGTCATGGAATCTCTCCACTTTTGAATATCTCCAGGCTGTTGGCCTGCTTCTTGCTACCGTTTGTGTCATCGAAAAGTCAAAGCCGAAGGCGGGAGGATTCATGGGCGCGGCGACGGAAACGTTTTACAGCGTGATCAGGCGGCAAGGCATCACACGTCGGTGCTTTCATAAATTCTGCAGCCTGACGGCGACCAGCCTCGGCCTCGGACCGCTGGCGGCGAGCCGCATCGCGAACGCGCTCGAGACTAAGCCGCGCGTGCCCGTGATCTGGATGCACGGCCTCGAATGCACCTGCTGTTCGGAGAGCTTCATCCGCTCCGCGCATCCGCTGGTCAAGGATGCGGTGCTGTCGATGATCTCGCTCGACTACGACGACACCATCATGGCGGCTGCGGGCCACCAGGCCGAAGTCATCCTCGAGGAGACCCGCGCCAAGCACAAAGGCCAGTATATCCTCGCGGTGGAAGGCAATCCGCCGCTGAACGAAGGCGGGATGTTCTGCATCGACGGCGGCAAGCCGTTCGTCGAGAAGCTGAAGATGATGGCCGAGGACGCGATGGCAATCATCGCCTGGGGCGCCTGCGCCTCCTGGGGCTGCGTGCAGGCGGCAAAGCCCAATCCGACACGGGCAACTCCGATCGACAAGGTGATCACCAACAAGCCCATCATCAAGGTGCCGGGATGCCCCCCGATCGCCGAGGTGATGACCGGCGTCGTCACCTTCATCACCACCTTCGGCAAGCTGCCCGAGCTCGATCGCCAGGGCCGACCGAAGATGTTCTACTCGCAGCGCATTCATGACAAGTGCTACCGGCGCCCGCATTTCGACGCGGGGCAGTTCGTCGAGGAGTGGGACGACGAGGCCGCGCGCAAGGGCTATTGCCTCTACAAGATGGGCTGCAAGGGGCCGACCACCTACAACGCCTGCTCGACCGTGCGCTGGAACGGCGGCGTGTCCTTCCCGATCCAGTCGGGTCACGGCTGTATCGGCTGCTCGGAGGACGGCTTCTGGGACAAGGGCTCGTTCTACGACCGTCTCACCAACATTAAGCAGTTTGGCATCGAGAAGAATGCCGATCAGATCGGCATGGTGGCGGCCGGCGCCGTCGGCGCCGCGGTGGCCGTGCATGCGGCTGTGACCGCTGTCAAGCGGCTCGCGACCAAGCGCGATGACGCCGACCACAATAGCTGATCGAAAAGACACAGCAGGGCAGGACAATCATGGGTATCCAGACTCCCAACGGCTTCAATCTCGACAATTCCGGCAAGCGCATCGTCGTGGACCCCGTGACACGTATCGAAGGTCACATGCGGGTCGAGGTCAATGTCGACGCCGACAACGTCATCCGCAACGCGGTCTCCACTGGCACGATGTGGCGCGGCATCGAGGTGATCCTGAAAAACCGCGATCCGCGCGACGCCTGGGCGTTCACCGAACGGATCTGCGGCGTCTGCACCGGCACGCACGCGCTGACCTCGGTGCGCGCGGTCGAGAACGCGCTCGGGATCACCATCCCGCAGAACGCTAATTCGATCCGCAACCTGATGCAGCTTGCCCTGCAGGTGCACGACCACGTCGTCCATTTTTATCACCTTCACGCGCTGGACTGGGTCGACGTCGTTTCCGCGCTTTCGGCCGATCCGCGGGCGACCTCGACGCTAGCGCAGTCGATCTCGAGCTGGCCGCTGTCGTCGCCCGGCTACTTCAAGGATCTGCAGACCCGGCTGAAGAAGTTCGTCGAGTCCGGGCAGCTCGGTCCGTTCAAGAATGGCTATTGGGGCAGCAAGGCCTACAAGCTGCCGCCCGAAGCCAATCTGATGGCGGTGGCGCATTATCTGGAGGCGCTTGATTTCCAGAAGGAGATCGTCAAGATTCACACCATCTTCGGCGGCAAGAACCCGCATCCTAACTGGCTCGTCGGCGGCGTGCCCTGTCCGATCAATGTCGACGGCACCGGCGCTGTCGGCGCCATCAACATGGAACGGCTGAACCTGATCTCCTCGATCATCGACCGTCTGATCGAGTTCAACGAAATGGTCTATCTCCCCGACGTGGCGGCGATCGGCTCATTCTATAAGGATTGGCTCTATGGCGGCGGCCTTTCGAGCCAGAGCGTGCTCTCGTATGGCGATGTGCCAGAACATGCCAACGACTATTCCGCCAAGAGCCTGAAGCTGCCGCGCGGCGCCATTATCAACGGCAACCTGTCCAAGGTGCTTCCGGTCGACCACGCCAATCCCGACGAGATCCAGGAGTTCGTGGTGCACTCCTGGTACAAATATCCCGACGAGACCAAGGGACTTCATCCCTGGGACGGCGTCACCGAGCCGAATTACGTGCTGGGACCCAACGCGAAGGGCACCAAGACGGCGATCGAGCAGCTCGACGAAGGCGGCAAGTACTCCTGGATCAAGGCGCCGCGCTGGCGCGGTCACGCCATGGAGGTCGGCCCGCTGGCGCGCTGGGTCGTCGGCTACGCGCAGAACAAGGCGGAGTTCAAGGATCCCGTCGACAAGTTCCTTCGGGATCTGAACCTGCCGATGTCGGCGCTGTTCTCGACGCTCGGCCGCACGGCGGCGCGTGCGCTCGAGTCCGTCTGGGCCGGGCGCCAGATGCGCTACTTCCAGGACAAGCTCGTCGCCAACATCAAGGCCGGCGACAGCTCGACCGCCAATGTCGACAAGTGGAAGCCGGAAAGCTGGCCGAAGGAGGCCAAGGGAGTCGGCTTCACCGAGGCGCCGCGCGGCGCGCTCGCGCACTGGGTCAAGATCAAGGACAGCAAGATCGACAACTACCAGTGCGTGGTGCCGACGACTTGGAACGGCTCGCCGCGCGACCCCAAGGGAAATATTGGCGCCTTCGAGGCGTCGCTGATGAACACGCCGATGGTCAATCCCGAGCAGCCGCTGGAGATCCTGCGCACCATCCATTCCTTCGATCCGTGCCTGGCCTGTTCGACGCACGTCATGAGCCCGGACGGCCGGGAGCTCGCCAAGGTCAAGGTCAGGTAGGAGAGGATCATGATGGATGCAGTTGCTCCTGCCTCGGACGCCAGGCCCGACCTCGCGGCGATCGCAGCCTATGCTTCTGGAGAACGTGCGGTGGGTCGTCCCAGCGTCTATGTCTACGAAGCGCCGGTACGGATCTGTCACTGGGTGAACGCGTTCTCGATTATCGGGCTTATGGTGACCGGCTATCTGATCGGAACGCCGTTGCCGACGGTCGCGGGCGAGGCGTCCGACAATTTCGTGATGGGCTACATCCGCTTCGCCCATTTCGCCGCGGGGCAGGTGCTTGCGGTATTCTTCCTCACGCGCATCCTGTGGGCTTTCGTCGGCAACCACCACTCTCGGCAGATCTTCTACATCCCGTTTCACCGCAAGCAGTTCTGGAAGGAAGTGCTGCACGAAATCCGCTGGTACGCGTTCCTGGAGCGCGAGCCCAAGATGTATGTCGGCCACAATCCTCTGGCGCAGATTGCGATGTTCACGGGATTCACGCTGTTCGTGGCCTTCATGATCATCACCGGGTTTGCGCTCTATTCGGAAGGCACCGGCATCGATAGCTGGCAGCATAAGCTGTTCGGCTGGGTGTTTGCGATCTGGCCGAACAGCCAGGACGTGCACACCTGGCATCATCTCGGCATGTGGGCGCTGGTCGTGTTCGTGATGGTGCACATCTACACCGCGATCCGCGAAGACATCATGTCGCGCCAGAGCATCATCTCCTCGATGATCTCGGGCGAACGGCGATTCCGCGACTGAAACGGGAACGCCAAGTGAAGCCGATATTCTCGCAAGACGATCGCATCCTGGTGCTCGGCATCGGCAATATCCTGTGGGCCGACGAAGGGTTCGGCGTCCGGGCGGTCGAGGAATTCCACCGCCGCTACGCCGTACCCGACAATGTCACCATTCTCGATGGCGGCACGCAGGGGCTCTATCTCGTCAACTATCTGGAAGAGGCGGACCGCCTGATCGTGTTCGACGCGATCGACTATGGCCTCGAGCCCGGCCAGTTGAAGCTTGTGCGTGACGACGAGGTGCCGCGTTTCACCGGCGCCAAGAAGATGAGCCTGCACCAGACCGGCTTCCAGGAAGTCATCAGCGCGGCCGACCTGCTCGGCCGTTGCCCGAAACATCTGGTGCTGATCGGCTGCCAGCCGCTCGATCTCGAAGACTGGGGCGGGCCGCTGACGCCGCCGGTGCGCGACCAGATCGCGCCGGCGATCAATCTCGCTTGCGCCATCCTGGCCGAATGGGGCCTCACGGTGAGCCAACGCGCCGAGCCATTGGCAGATATCGAGCGGCTGCTCGCCAATGACATCGATCATCTCCATTACGAGACGCGGCCGGCCTGATCGGCCACACTGCCGGAGACTTGCCCATGTGCCTCGGCCTGCCCATGACGATTGTCGAGACCGACGGGATCTCGGCGCTGTGCGCGTATCGCGGCGAGCAGCGCCCCGTCTCTGTGCTGCTGCTCTCGAATCCTCCGGTCGGCGCCAAGGTGCTGGTCTATATCGACACCGCGATCCGGCTGCTGGACGAGGACGAGGCACGCCTGATCGCGAATGCGATCGAAGGTCTCAGCGCGGCGCTCGACGGCGAGGATTGCGACCGCTTCTTCGCCGACCTCATCGACCGCGAGCCGCAACTACCCGAGCACCTGCGGTCCGACTAGGATCGCCGCTGCTTCTCCCGTTTGATGCGTTGACGACATCAGTGACCGGCCTTCCTCGGCGGCCGCTGTGCGCCTGGAAGGTCGATTTCTACCTGCAAAGACAGCTCTCACCAGATATGGCAAGTATCTTTCCATTGAAGCTTGGCTTACACTCGGCGCCAAGAAATACATGATCTGGATCAATGAGATAAATCCGAACATGTGATAACCGATCCTGGCACGTGGCTTGCTGACCTCTGGTTCGCCAAAAACACAAGCTTGTCAGGAGAGGTTCGATGGAATTCCAGGTGGGAAAGCATGATCTGGCGCGGAGTGGTCTGCCCGAGGTCGAAGCTGCGACGGTCGATCATTTTCTTGGCGGAGCGGACGAGGCCGGTGCGGTCGCGGTGCTGCTGTCGGCTGGCGATCCCAACCGCTTTCCGGAGGCAATCGATGTCGCCGTGGTGCTGCCCGAGCTTGTCGCAGCGTTCGGCAATCGGCTGCGCGGTGCGATCATCGCACGCGACGCTGAGCGTGTGCTCGGCGAGCGCTTCGAGGTGCGGGTGCAGCCGACGCTGATCTTCGTCGCTAACGGCAAGACGCTGGGGTTGATCGCCAAGATCCAGGACTGGTCGGTCTATGCCGACCGCATCACCAAGCTGATCGACCGGCCGCGCGGGCAAGGCGCCGCAGTCGCCGTCACCATCGTTCCCCAGCATCGCGCACAAGAGGTCGGGCTATGAAGGCCGGCTTCTGGGATGCGCCCGAAGGCGCCGAGCAACCAGTCAACGTGTTTCCGATCGGCGACGAGAGTCTCAATGCAGCGAAGGGCAGCCTGACGGCGGCCGGCGCGCTCGCAAAGCTTGCAACGCTCAACAGTGCGGAGCTTGCAAAGAGCTGCCCGAACGCGGTCGCGCTGCTCTCGAGGATCGCGGATGCCATCGCGGATCAAAAGGCGAACGCGCCGACAAGACTGTTTCGGCTGGCCAATCTCAACGATCTCGAGAGCAAGCTGGTGGCCGACGTGCTCGGCGAAGGCGAGGTCGCCGGCGTCGTCGCGCTGCCGGACGGATCGCTGGCGCAGATCCAGGAATCGGTGCTGGCGGGAATTTGGCGTGTGCGGCTCAAGACCGACGCCACTTCCGAATATCTCGAGATTGGCGCGGTTCCCGAGATTGTCAAGCGTGCGGCTGCCGACCTGACCTCCGCCGATTTCGAGATCGGGCAGGTGCCGGAGGGCGCCATGAACGTGCTGCCGGTGCTCGCCGAAATCCGCGAGTGGGCACAGGCCTGGCGGCCCGGCATTCGCTCGCAGATCATCAATTTCACGCTGCTGCCGATGAGCCCGGTCGACATGAGCTTCCTGCAGGACACGATCCGGAACGGACCGATCCAGCTGGTGTCGCGCGGCTATGGCACCTGCCGGGTGCTCTCCACCGGCATCTGCAATGTCTGGTCGGTGCAGTTCTTCAACGCCATGGACACTATCATTCTCGATACGCTCGAAGTCGGCGGCGTGCCGACGGTTGCGCTGGCAGCGGACGAGGATTTCGGGGATTCCGCCGAGCGGCTGCAGGAAATCATCGAGGCCTACTTCAAATGAGCGCCTTCGAGAATATTGGCGTGCGCCAGGACGTCGCCGACGTCACGCGGCTGGAATGCGGCATCTGCTGGACCGTCTACGATCCGGCGGATGGCGATGAGGTAGCGCAGATCGCGCCGGGCACGCCGTTCGCGGCGCTGCCGGAGGAGTGGCACTGCCCGAATTGCGACGCGCCAAAATCCAAGTTCATGGCGATCGAAACATGACAGGCAGCGCACCAGCGAGTGCGTCAGGTCCTGCCGGCGACGCCGACGCCGCGGCGTGGGGCGAGCTTCTGGCCGCAAGCTACCGCGAGATCGGCGAGCGCGCGATGCGCGATCTAGCCATCTACAACGATGCGCTCGGCGTCGAGGCGGTCGGTTTCCGTCCCTTCAACGGCACGATCGTCGGCATCATGGTCACGTCGTGGTTCATGAACGTGGCGATGCCGGCGGGCGCGGTGACGCCAGCCACCTCGGGCGCGACCGTGCGAATGCGTTTTCCCGCGGGCGATATCGAATTCACCCTCAGCAAGGTCGCCCGGATCGGCCGGATCGCGAGCTGCTCGCTGTTCTCGCCGATGTTCCAATTCGCCGACATGGATGCCGCGCGAGCGACGGCCGAAGCCGCGCTTGCCGAATTGATGCTGCCGGCGGACAGCGAGGAGGCGGTTCGCCGCCGCGAGCCCGCGACAAGCCCGATCGATCGGCGTAACTTCCTGCAGCGTGCCTTGACGGAGCGGCATGGATGAGTCTCTCGTTTCGCAACGAGATCGATATTACGGTGCTGTTGTCCGGCGCCACGATCGCCGACGTCGCGATCAAGCCGCGCAACCGGCCGCCGCTGACGCGGCTGTTTGCGGGAAAGCCCGCGGCTTCGCTGCTTCCGGTGCTGCCGCGTCTGTTCTCGCTGTGCTCGATCGCCCATCACGTGGCGTTCCAGTCGGCGGTGGAAGCCGCGCAAGGACGGGAGCCGGCTCCCGCAACGGTGCGGCGCCGCGTCACCGCAGTCGTCGTCGAGCGGCTGACCGAACTGCTGCGCGGCCTGTTCGTCGGACGTCTCGCGCTCGACGGCACAAACGCTCTGGCGGTGCGCGCCGTAATGCAGGCAAGCGCGCTGCTTGGGGGCGCGGACGAGGCCGTCCCGCCGGCCTTGCATCGCGACGCGGTGGTGCAGATCAAGGCCGCGCTCGGCGCGATGGGGATCGCCGGCGAAGAAGACGAGACGCTCGCGCCGGGCAGCCCGCTCGCCGCCTCCCTCGCGGGATGCCACGGCAAGCTGGTGTCAGAGCCCGAGGCCGATCCATCCTTCCTGACGGTGGCGGACGATTTAGACATCGTCACGCGTCTGCTGGCGGACGGTGCGGCCTATTCCGATGCGCCGGACCTCTGCGGCCGGATTCCGGAAACCGGCGTCTGGGCGCGCAGGGCACGCCGTGAAGCGGTCTCGGCGGCGGAAGCGGGCTCCGCCGCGCGTCTGAAGGCGCGGATTGCCGAGGTCGCGCGGCTCTGCGCCTGGCTCGATCGTGGCGATGCGGATCTCGATGAAGGCGTCGTCGCGAGCTACCGGCTCGGCGCGGGCAAGGGGGCAGCCGCGGTCGAATGCGCACGCGGGCGCCTCCATCACGCCGTCGCACTGGACGACGAGGATCACGTCGTCAACTTCGAGTTCCTGGCACCGACCGAGTGGAATTTTCACGCCCGCGGACCGCTGGTCAGGAGCCTCAAGGGCGCGACGCTCGCGACCGGCCGGCAGGGGCAGGACGCGGTTCGCGCGCTGGTCGGCTCCTTCGATCCCTGCGTTTGCTTCAGCCTGCAATTTCGCGAGGCCGGCCATGCATGAGATGGCGCTGTGCGAAGGCATCGTCGGTATCGTCGAGGAGGAAGCGCGCAAGCGCGCTTTCACCAAGATGAACGTCGTCCGTCTGGAGATCGGTGCGCTGAGCCCTGTCGCGCCGGAGGCGCTGAAATTCTGCTTCGAGGCCGTAGCCGCGCGGACCATCGCGCAAGGCGCGCGGCTCGAGATCGTCGAGACGCCCGGCACGGCTTGGTGCATGGCCTGTTCCAAAACCGTTGAGATCGGGCAGCGTTACGAGCCGTGCCCGTCCTGCGGCGGCTACCAATTGCAGGTGACGGGCGGCGAAGAGATGCGCGTAAGGGAATTGGAGGTCGACTGATGTGTACGGTCTGCGGCTGCAGCGACGGCAAGGCATCGATCGAAGATGCGCATGGTCATCATCATGATCACGGCGATGGCCATGGGCACGGCGAGCACCATCATCATCACCGCGGTCATGGCCACGACCACGGTCACCACCATCACCACGGTGGTGCCCACGACCACGCCCCCGATGAGGCCGGGCTGCTCGACTGCGGCGCCAATCCCGCGGGCCAGAAGATCGCCGGCATGAGCAGCGACCGCATCATCCAGGTCGAGCGCGACATCCTCGGCAAGAACGACCGGCTTGCGGCCGACAACCGCACCCGCTTCGCGGCCGACGGCGTGCTCGCCTTCAACCTGGTCTCCAGCCCCGGCGCCGGCAAGACCTCGCTGCTGGTCCGCGCCCTGTCCGAGCTGAAGGCAAGCTTTGCGATCGGCGTGATCGAAGGCGACCAGCAGACCTCCAACGATGCCGAGCGCATTCGCACGACCGGCGTGCCGGCGATCCAGGTCAATACCGGCAAGGGCTGTCACCTCGACGCCGCCATGGTCGGCGAGGCCTATGACCGGCTGCCCTGGCTGAACGGCGGCCTGCTTTTCATCGAGAATGTCGGCAACCTGGTTTGCCCGGCGGCGTTCGATCTCGGCGAGGCCTGCAAGATCGTGGTGTTCTCGACCACCGAGGGCGAGGACAAGCCGCTGAAATACCCCGACATGTTCGCAGCCTCGTCGCTGATGCTGATCAACAAGATCGATCTCGCGCCCGTGCTCGATTTCGATCTGGCGAAGACCATCGACTATGCGCGCCGGGTCAACCCGAAGATCGAGGTGCTGACGGTGTCGGCGCGCACCGGCGAAGGCTTTGCGGCGTTCTTTGCCTGGATCCGCAAGCGGATGGCGGCGACGACGCCTGCCGCGATGACGGCGGCGGAGTGACGATGG
Source organism: Bradyrhizobium sp. JR4.3 (assembly GCF_040547695.1). Taxonomy (NCBI): domain Bacteria; kingdom Pseudomonadati; phylum Pseudomonadota; class Alphaproteobacteria; order Hyphomicrobiales; family Nitrobacteraceae; genus Bradyrhizobium; species Bradyrhizobium sp. JR4.3. The sequence continues at coordinate 44,603 of NZ_JBEPQF010000013.1, forward strand.
GCGGCGAGGCCACGGCGCGGGACGGACGGCGGCTGCGCCTGCACGTGCGCGGCGCGGTACAGGGCGTCGGCTTTCGCCCCTATGTCTACGGCCTCGCCACGCGCTACCGCCTCGGCGGCTTCGTCGCCAACGATTCCCAAGGCGTCGTCATCGAGGTCGAGGGCGAGCGCGCATCGGACTTCGTCAGGGCACTGCCGCTGGAAAAGCCGCCGCTCGCCCGGATCGACGAGATCTCGGTGCAGCCGGTCGGGGCGGTGGCGAGCGAGGGGTTTTATATCCGCGCGAGCGACCAGGGCAGGGTGTCGACACGCATCGGCGCCGATGCCGCGACCTGTCCAAAATGCCTGAGCGAGCTGTTCGATCCAGCCAGCCGGTTCTATCGCTACCCCTTCGTCAACTGCACCCATTGCGGTCCGCGCTATACCATTGCCGAGCGGCTTCCTTACGACCGCGCGACCACGGCCATGAAGCGCTTTGCGATGTGCAAGGCCTGTGCGGGCGACTATGCCGATCCCGACAGCCGCCGCTTCCATGCTGAAGCGATCGCCTGCCCGCAATGCGGCCCGCGGCTCAGCCACGGTATCGAGGACATCGCTGCCGCGATCGCCGCAGGCAAGATCGTCGCAGTCAAGGGGCTCGGCGGTTATCAGCTCGTCTGCGATGCCCGGGACGAGGCGGCCGTGCAGCGCCTGCGCCAGCGCAAGCAGCGCGACCAGAAGCCGTTTGCCGTCATGGTCGGCTCGGTGGACGCGGTCGCCGGCATCGCCGACGCCGATGCTGCCGAGCTCGCCTTGCTCGAGACGTCGCCGCGGCCGATCGTGCTGATGACATCGCGCCATCGGCTCTCGCCAGCGATCGCGCCGGAGCTGGCGCGGATCGGCATCGCGCTGCCGGTCACTCCGCTCCTTCATTTGATCTTCGAGGCGCTGGATGCGGCGCATCCGCTCGCCGGCGAGAGCTGGGCGATCGTCGCCACCAGCGCCAATCCCGGCGGCGAGCCGCTTCTGATCGACAATCGCGAGGCCGAGCTGCGGCTTGCCGGCATCGCCGACCTCATCGTCAGCCATGATCGCGACATCGTCACCCGCGCCGACGATTCCGTGGCGGCCGTCGTCGCCGGCCGGACGCAGTTCAGCCGCCGTGCCCGCGGCTACGTGCCGGAGCCGGTTCGGCTGGCGCGACCGGTGCCGCCGATCCTTGCGGTCGGCGGCGCGTTGAAGTCGACCGTGACTGTCACGCGCGGCAGCGAGGCCTTCGTTTCCCAGCACGTCGGCGACCTCGACACCGCCGAAGGCGTCCGTGTCTTCGAGGAAACCATTGGCCACCTGCTGTCGACGCTGGACGTCGAGCCGGCGGTTATCGCCCATGATCTGCACCCGAACATAGCCTCGACCCGCTTCGCCGAAGCGAGCGGGCGGCGGCTGATCGCAGTCCAGCACCATCATGCCCATGCCGCCTCCGTGATGGCGGAGCATGGCCTCGCGGGATCTGCGTTGGCACTGGTGCTCGACGGCTTCGGCCAGGGCAGCGACGGCGGCAATTGGGGGGGCGAGCTCCTGCTGTGCGAGCGCGCGCAGTTCCGGCGGCTCGGCCATCTGGCGCCGATGAAGATGGCGGGCGGCGATCGCGCCGCGCGCGAGCCGTGGCGCATGGCTGCAAGCGCATTGCATGACCTGGCCCGCGGCAACGCGATCGCGACCCGGTTTGCGGCGCAGCCGCAGGCTGCGCGTCTCCATGCCTTGCTCGACCAGCCGGGCGTACCGGTGACGACCAGCGCCGGCCGGCTGTTCGATGCGGCGGCGGGGCTGCTCGGTCTTTGCCAGGTGCAGAGCTATGAGGGCGAAGCCGCGATGAAACTGGAGGCGCGGGTTCGCGCGCCGCGCTCCATGAAAGACGGCTGGACGATCGAGGATGGGGTGCTGTCCCTGTTTCCGTTGCTTGCGCGCCTTGCGGCCGAGGGCATCGATCCGGTCGAGGGGGCCGGGCTGTTCCATGGCACGCTCGCCGCTGCCTGCGTCGACTGGATCGCCCGTGCGGCGCGCGAGACCGGCGTCACGACCGTCGCCCTGAGCGGCGGCTGCTTTCTCAACGCGATCCTCAGTTGCGAGATCGAGCGCGGCTGTATCGCCGCCGGTCTCTTCCCGCTGCTGCCGCGGCAAGTGCCGCCCAATGACGGCGGTCTCAGCCTCGGCCAGGCCTGGATCGCCACGCTCCAATTCGAACAGTACGGCCTGGAAGGAACCGCCTGATGTGTCTCGCGATACCTGCTGAGGTCACGAGGCTCCTGCCCGACGAGATGGCGATCGTCTCGATCGACGGCGTCAGCAAGGAGATATCGGTCGCCTTGATCGAGAATCTCGCCGTCGGCGACTATGTGATCATCCATGTCGGCTATGCCCTGACGAAGATCGATCCGGAGGAGGCAATGCGGACGCTCGAACTGCTGCGCGAGCTTAGCGCCGAGGGGCAGAGAGCCGCGTCATGAAATATGCCGACGAGTTTCGCGACAAGGAGATCGCGCTCGGGCTTGCGAAAGCGATCCGCGCGGAAGCCGATCCGCAAATGCTCTATCGCTTCATGGAATTCTGCGGCGGCCATACCCACGCGATCTCGCGTTACGGCCTCGAGGACATGCTGCCGAAGAACGTGCGGATGATCCACGGCCCCGGCTGTCCGGTGTGCGTGCTGCCGGGCGGACGCATCGACATGGCGATCCGGCTCGCCGAGCGGCCGGACGTCATCCTGTGCGTCTATGGCGACCTGATGCGCGTTCCCGGCTCGCAGGGCGCATCGCTGTTGAGGGCGAAGGCGCGCGGCGCCGACATCCGCATGGTCTATTCCACCATCGACGCGATCCGGATCGCCGAGGACAATCCCGGACGCGAGGTCGTGTTCTTCGCCATCGGCTTCGAGACCACGACGCCGCCGACTGCAGTCATGATCCGGCTGGCGGAGAAGAAGCAGCTCGAAAACTTCACCGTGTTCTGCAACCACGTGCTGACGCCGCCGGCGATGCAGAACATCCTGGAAAGTCCCGACATCCGCAACATCGGCCGGGTCGAGATCGACGGTTTCGTCGGGCCGGCCCATGTCTCGACGATCATCGGCACGGCCCCTTACGAGTTCTTTGCCGAGGAGTTCGGCAGGCCCGTGGTGATCGCGGGCTTCGAGCCGCTCGACATGATGCAGGCAATCCTGATGCTGGTGCGGCAGGTCAACGAGGATAGGCACGAGGTCGAGAACCAGTACAGCCGCGCGGTGAACCGCGACGGCAATCTGCGCGCCAAGGAGGAGGTCTCCGACATTTTCGAGCTGCGCGATCAGTTCGAATGGCGGGGGCTCGGACAGGTTCCCTATAGCGGGCTGAAGCTGAAGCGCGCTTACGCCATATACGACGCCGAGGTGCGCTTCGACATGCACGAGCTGCGCGTCGACGACAATCCCGCCTGCGAATGCGGCGCCATCCTGCGCGGCGTGAAGAAGCCGGTCGACTGCAAGCTGTTCGGCACCGTCTGCACGCCGGAGACGCCCATGGGCTCCTGCATGGTCTCCTCCGAAGGCGCCTGCGCCGCACACTGGACCTATGGCCGCTTCCGCGACCACCAGCAAAGGCGTGTGTCATGAAGGCCTACCAGCGCAAGCTCGACATCAGGAACGGCTGCGTCGACCTGTCCCACGGCTCGGGCGGCCGGGCCATGGCGCAGTTGATCTCGGGTCTGTTCCACGAGGCGTTCGGCAATGAATGGCTGGCGCGCGGCAACGACCAGTCGGCATTCGACGTTGGTGCCGGGCGCATGGTGATGACGACCGACGGCTATGTGGTCTCGCCGCTGTTCTTCCCCGGCGGCAATATCGGCTCGCTTGCGGTGCACGGCACCGTCAACGATATCGCCATGGCCGGTGCACGCCCGCTCTACCTCTCTGCAAGCTTTATCATCGAGGAAGGCTTCCGCTTCGCCGACCTCAAGATGATCGCGGAATCGATGGGCGAGGCTGCGCGCATCGCCGGCGTTCACATCGTCACCGGCGACACCAAGGTGGTCGAGCGCGGCAAGGCCGATGGCCTGTTCATCTCGACCGCCGGCGTTGGGGTCGTGCCCCACGGGCTCGATCTCTCGGCGGAGAATGCCCGCGTCGGCGATCGCGTCCTGATCTCGGGCACGCTCGGCGATCACGGCGTGGCGATCATGTCGAAGCGGCAGAATCTCGCCTTCGAGACCGAGATCGTCTCGGATTCGGCGGCGCTGAACGATCTCGTCGCGAAGATGGTCGAAACCGGCGGCCTCGGCATCCGCCTGATGCGCGATCCCACCCGCGGCGGGCTTGCCGCCACGCTGAACGAGATCGCCCAGCAGTCCGACCTCGGCTTCCATCTTCGCGAGGAGGCGATCCCGGTCAAGCCTGGCGTCGCGGCAGCGTGCGAGCTGCTCGGGCTCGATCCGCTCCATGTCGCCAATGAGGGCAAGCTGGTCGCGATCGTGGCGCCCGAAAATGCTGCTGCAGTGCTGGCCGCGATGCGGGCGCATCCGCTTGGCCGCGCCGCCGCCGACATCGGCGAGGCCGTGGCCGACGATCATCATTTCGTGCAGATGGCCACGAGCTTCGGCGGCGGGCGGATCGTCGACTGGCTGTCGGGCGAGCAATTGCCGAGAATCTGTTGAGGCAAATCATGCGCATCCTGCTCCTGTCGCATTCCTTCAACAGCCTGACGCAGCGGCTGCATGTCGAGCTCAGGGATCGAGGCCACAATGTCGCGGTCGAGCTCGACATCCATGCCGAGGTCACGCGCGAGAGCGTGGCGCTGCATCGGCCGGACCTTGTGATCGCGCCGTTCCTGAAGCAGGCGATTCCCAACGACGCCTGGCGCAGCCTGCGTTGCCTGGTCGTCCATCCCGGTCCGCCCGGCGATCGCGGTCCGGCGGCGCTCGACTGGGCGATTCTGGACGGTGCAAGCGAGTGGGGCGTCACGGTCTTGCAGGCGGATGGCGAGTTCGACGCCGGTCTGGTCTGGGCGTTCCGCAGCTTCCCGATGCGGCGTGCGCCTAAGTCCAGCATCTACCGCAATGAGGTGACGTCCTGCGCGGTTGCGGCGGTGCTCGAAGCCGTCGCGGCGATCGAATCCGGACGGCCTGCCCCGCAGCCGATGGAGACGGACGACCCGCGCATTCGCGTGCGCGGACCTTGCCGCCAGGCGGGCCGGGCGATCGACTGGCAGCACGACACCACCGCGACCGTGCTGCGCAAGATTGACAGCGCCGACGGTATGCCGGGCCTGGTCGACAGTCCGTCCTTCCAGGAGGTCAGGCTGTTCGATGCGCATGAGGCGCACGGCATCTCCGGCGTGCCCGGCACCGTCGTCGCGCAATGCGACGGCGCGCTGGCGCGCGCCACGGTCGATGGCGCGGTCTGGATCGGGCATGTCAGGAAGCTCGCGCCGAAGAGCCTGAAGCTGCCGGCGGCGAAACTCTTTGGGCCGAGGCGGCGCATCTGCCGCACCGGCCCGGCTGCGGCTACGCCCCGATCCGGTATCGCGAGCATGGCGAGGTCGGCGAGCTCGCGTTCTCCTTCTACAACGGCGCCATGGCGACCGCCGACTGTGAGGCCCTGCTCGAGGCCTATCGCGCGGCGCTGGCGCGCCCGACCAGGGTGCTGCTCCTGACCGACGGCCGGGATTATTAGTCGAACGGCATTCATCTTGCAGAAATCGAGGCGGCCGACAGCCCCGCGGATGAGTCCTGGCGCAACATCAATGCGATCGACGATCTTGCCAGCGCGATCATCGAGACCACCGACCGCCTGGTCGTCTCGGTCATTCGCGGCAATGCGGGTGCGGGCGGCGTCTTCCTGAGTCTTGCCGCCGACGAGGTCTGGGCAAGCGACCAGATCGTCCTCAATCCGCATTACAAGGACATGGGCAATCTTTACGGCTCGGGATACCGGACTTATCTGCTGCCGCGCCGTGCGGGCGCCGCGAACGCAACCCGGATCACGCAATGCCGGCTCCCGATGGGCGTGGCGGAGGCGCGGCGCCTCGGCATCGTCGATCGCGTGCTATCGGGCGAGGAGCTTGCCGATATAAGCCTCGTACAGCGCGGCGCCACCATGGCGTCGGATGCCGGCTTTGCCATGCGCCTCGCCGCCAAGCGGCAGTGGCGCGCCGCCGATGAGGCCGAGAAGCCCCTGCAATCCTACCGCGACGAGGAGCTGCGGCGGATGAAGCTGAATTTCTACGGCTTCGATCCGAGCTACCACGTCGCGCGCTACAATTTCATCCACAAGGTGCCGAAGTCGCGCACGCCGCTGACCATCGCTGGTCACCGGTCCCGGCGTGCGCCAGATCGGCCTGTCGGCATGGCGGTGCCATCGTGAGCATTCATGGAACCATTCTCCTCGTCGACGACGAGGTCCGCTCGCAGGAGCGCTGCGGCGCGTGCTCAGGGAGGATTTCGAGGTGCTCTGCATCGGCAATGCGACCGATGCGGAGAAGCTGCTGGAGGGCGAGATTGTCCACGCGATCCTCTGCGACCAGCGGATGCCGCACGAATCCGGCGTGAGCTTCCTGAAGCGCGTCCGCGAGCTCAGGCCGGATCCGGTGCGGATGATCATTTCCGGCTATTCGGAGTCCGAGGACATCATCGCAGGACTGAACGAGGCCGGCATCTATCAATACATCACCAAGCCCTGGCAGCCGGACCAACTGGCCGAAACCGTCAAGGAGGCGGTTCAGCTCTATCGGCTGCAGAAGGAGACCGAGACCGCCGGCGTCGACGTCAAGGCGACCTCGGGGCACATCAAGAAGGTCGTCTCGGTCAAGCGCGGAGTGGCCAAGCAGCTCTGCGATTTCGACCGCATCGTGCATTCGACGGAAAGCCCGATGCACGCCGTGATCGAGCTCGGCAGGCGCGCCGCCGACTACGATATCTCGGTTCTGGTCACCGGAGAATCCGGCACCGGCAAGGAGCTTCTGGCCTGCGCGATCCATTACGGCTCGGCGCGGGCCAACAAGGCGTTCGTGGTCGAGAACTGCGGCGCGCTGCCGGACGAGCTCTTGGAACGCGAGCTGTTCGGTTGCAAGAAGGGCGCCTTCACCGGCGCCTACCAGGATCGTATCGGCCTGTTCGAGGTCGCCGATGGCGGTACGATCTTCCTCGACGAGATCGGCGAGACCTCCCCGGCGTTCCAGGTCAAGCTACTGCGTGTGCTGCAGGAGAGCGAGATCCGGCCGCTCGGCGCGCAGCGCGTGCGCAAGGTCGACGTTCGCGTGGTGGCGACCAACCGCGACCTGGAGCCCGAGGTCGAGGCCGGTCGCTTCCGGCGCGACCTGTACTACCGCCTCGCCGCATTCCCGGTGCACATGCCGGCGCTACGCGAGCGCCCGATGGACATCCCGCTGATTGCGGAGGGCGTGCTGTCGGCGGTCAAGAGCTCCTCAACCGGCCGAATCTGCGCTTTGCGCGTTCGGCGTCATCTCCACCTTCCCGAAGACAAGTCGTCTCCGGCCAAGGCCCATCATGTTTCATCATGGCCAAGGCGGCAATGCCGACAATGGCACCGCGCCCTGCGACGAAATGACGAGATGGAGGGAGCCCCTGACGGGCTTTGATCCGGACCGCCGCCTGAGAGACCCAGGCGGCGATCCAGTGCGAACTAAGCGAACTTGGGGAAGTTCTAAGGCCGCGCGAAACGCTAACCCGGCCGGTGCGTGCACATCAAGTTTCGTAGTGTTGCTCCGGCCGGAGATTCGTTGCAGCCACCAGGAAATTGCACACATCGCCAACGGAGGTTCCAACGCATCACGGCCCCTTCGCAAGCCTCAGCGCCGCCCCGCCTCGACCGCGTCCGCCAGGATCTCCTCCGACAATTGCCGATCGCTCACCGCGCGCGACAAGCCGGCATTACAAACTTCGTCGCCGGTCAACCGGGCGCCGGCAATTCGACGCTCACGCAAATCTCGCAGAAGATGAATCCGACACACCGCGGCAGAGTGCGTGTTGCCGCCGAGGATATAATCGCGATCGCCCTGCAGCATTACATTTCGCACGATGACTGGCTAAGCCGTGCAACGGCAATTTGAGGCGTGGGCCGATCTCTGCAAAACCGGCCTTCAAGTACAATGCTGAGGTGGGGCTACGGCTCCACATGGGTTGCCTCGGCGCCCCCACTTCAAGCTGGCCCCAGCCTTTTACTGTCCCCAGGCCCACCGCGGCCGCAATGAGACGCATCGCGACCCCAGACGATCGCTGATCGGGCACCACATAGAGTTCGGTGATAATGCCGTAGGTTCCGCGCGCAAAAAGCGCGGCGCCTTCCGATAACATAATGAGGCCGACCGGGCGTGCCTCCGTGAAAGCCAGAAACCCGTAGACGCGCTCTTTCATCGCCAGGAGGTCGACAACAAGCTGGGTATCTAGTTCGTCATGCATTTGACCGCCCTCAAGTTCAGCAAGTAGGGCAGCAACCATGTGGGTCACCGTTGTGGCGTCATCGATAGACACTTCACGCGTGGTCACCATATCATATCCTCTTCCAAGCTTAACCAACATACGACCTGGTCCAGCGGCGGACGGAGGCTGCCGCAGCACCCGATTCAAAGCAGATACACTGCGCGGTTGAAAGTGAGATGACGCTCTAGTTCACATTGAGGTGATAGCGTCCTCGTGCCGCTCCAAAAATATCTCAGAAAGCCGAACGTAATTTGTCGAACATCGTAATGGTCGCACGGAGCCCTCTCTCCTTCTTTGGACCTGCGTGTCACCCCCATCGTGTTCATGCTCGGACGTTACAGGAGCGAGGCTGACCGCTTGCGAAAAGACTCACGCATCTGGATCTACTCTCCCCCCTCGTAGAAAGTTCGAGCGGCAGGCCGACCAGCGATTTGCCGGATCCAGTCCCGAGCAATCACATTCGACGGTCCCATCGCAATGGCCGCGCGCGTCGCAGAAGGAACGCTCATCGGGCCGCGGCAATAACTGAATTACTCACTCTGTCAAAGATGTTGGTGGGCACCATGAGAGCGTCCCTGACCGGCTTCATTGCCTGAGATCAATGCTCTCAGAGAATCGTGAAACGCGCGAGTCCAAGGCGCACTGTTTTTGGTAGTGTTTAGATAATCAGTTTTTCTAATCTCTCATCGGACGCGCCATTTGTTGCCGCGCGATGAAGAACATCACGGACGCCCGACGAACGCGTGTAACTTGGTCGTTGAGCTCGCGATTGAGGCCGGCTTCTCGCGTGTTCCTCGAATAGAGAATGTCCCGTCCAGATGAGCCGGGTTCACTGCCTGCCATCGCATTGCCGTTAAATGCTTTATGAGAGCCTCGTCGGGCCGTGTCGCGCGAGATCGTTTTTGTCGTTCACTTTCATCACTTTACGATCTGTTTGTTTGGAAGACCTCTTCTAATGCTTGCGGACACGCTTACAGCGTGAGACGGTCGCGGCATTCGAGCGGAAGATCGCTTGGGTCACAAGCGGTGGGCTTCTCCATTCCAAAATCAGGAAGTGCAGCACGACGAAGATACCGAGCGGCTATGCGCCCCTGCCACTCCTGCCGGCGCGTAAACGGCAAGGATGATGCAGACGTCTGAAGTGATCTACGTCACTTTGCGGTTCCTACCTGCCCGAAACGGCTCATGCGCGATTCCGCCTTCATCCTTGCACACATGAACGACGGCTTAGTGGATTCGGGATTGCTCCACTCTGCGCCGCCGTGACACTCCGCCATCAATGCGTATCGGCATTCCTCTGCAGCGGAGCCGTCGGAACGACGTGAACGACGTGATAGCCGTTGTCGTGCAGGTACCGTAGGAAGGCGGGCATCATCGCGGCGGTATGTGCTTTGGCGTCGTGAAACAGAATGATCCCCTTCCCCTCGGCATTGAGCCGGCTGGTGATCAGCTTCAGCTCCTGGTCTGGCGTCATTTCCTCCCAGTCGCTGGCCCACAGGTCCGCTCCGAACACGACGATGCCCCGAGACTGGAGTAGCTCGAGCGTCTGAGGGGTCGAGTCGAAATAGGGGAAGCGGAAGAACGGCGTCGAAGGCGCCATTGTCGATACTCCATGGAGCGCCATTTCGTCGGCGGCAATCCCGCGATCGATGTCCTCTTTCGCCTTCTCGAAGCTGATCTTCGACGCCATCGAATGCGACCAAGTGTGGTGCGCGATGGTGTGGCCTTGCGCGGCCGCGCGCCGCGCGAGCTCGGGAAATTGGGCTGACGACTTGCCGACCAGGAAGAACGTGGCTCGGACGCACTCCTGCGCGAGCGCCGCCAGCACCTTTTCCGTGTACGGCGGCCGGGGCCCGTCGTCGAAGGTCAGCACGACCTCGTGGTCGGCCAAGGGGAGAGTTTGGGGAAAGCTCTTCAGTCCAACCCGCGGATGAGTCTTGGCGTCAACGGCGAGCACGCGCGAGGTCCCGAGTGCGTCCTTGCGCGGACAGTCGGTCGCCTCCGCAGCCGTGATGCCGGCAAGCACCGCCGTCGCGGCGCTCACAAGCAGCAGGGCCCATTCTGCCATCGAGGTCGTCCCCGAACAGGTGTCTGGTTGCGGCCTTGAACAAGTTAGTCTTGCCGTCATGGCTGGCGTTACATCATCATGCCGATGGCTTCAGCCGCCTCGTTTCCATTTCGGACTAGCTGATCCGTCGCGGTGGACCTGCGCTCAGATCGGACTATGTCGCTCCCGAGCGCATCAAATTGTCTGCAGCCAGATCATTTTCTGCTTCGTCCAATTGGAATTGGCTTGGCCGCCGCCATTGCACTTTGCCGCTCTCCACAAACGTCGGCTCGTGTAATGGTCGCGTTCGCCCTGCACAGTACCGATATGGCGATATTGATTCATACAATGGCGCGGCACTGACGCCTGAATTCCGCGTTCTGATGCCGCTTTTCGATGGATTTCACCAACGACTGTCGGCTTGTGCCGACGGCGCCAGCAATCGGCAATTACAGCGACTGACGGGCAATACCGTCAACTTCATGAGGCGACGTTCTTCCTCCAGAGGACAAGATATCGATCGAAACCGCTTAGAAACGGCGGCTTTGCCGCGAAGCCGCCAATGCTGCAGAACGCCTACTGGATGCCGACGCTCAGCAACCTTCACCGCAGCAAGACCATCGGCTCATAATTCCATATGCTCGATGTCGATCGGTTCCTCGTCGTCGGATGCAGCCGCTAAGCGAAGGCAAAGACGAGTAGGCTCGAGCAGAGCAGCGCGAGGCCGGCCGCGGTCAGTGCCAGGAAGCTACCGGAAACAAGGTTATGATTGCGCATGGAAATACCCTCGATTGCACCGCAGAAGAGAGCAGCAACCGCTGCGTTGCGCCGTTTGACCGGTCAGCACCTAAATTGATATTCAAGACCAGCGCATTATTCCTGCTGTTGTTGGGGGGATAAGCATTTTTGCGTCGGGTTTACGGCTCGCTCCGCCGTCTCGCGGCGGAGATAAAGAAACCGCGCATGAGAACCGTAGGAGTGCTCAGCGCTTCCGCGTTGCAGCTCTAACAGACCCGGTCTCCTAGCATTTACCCGCCGATCCGATAGCAGATGGGGCAACTTGGCTTCGGAAGAAAGGTCAACTTTCAGGCGTGGAGAGCTTACGACGTTGACACGCCGATTTAAGCCGCTTGAACACTGCCCAGGTAGCTGTCTAGTTCGTGCTTCAGCCGAGAGCTTTCCTCAGATAGCAGTTCGGCAGACATCAGCACCTGCATCGAAGCCCCTCCGGTTTCCTTTGCGCGGTTGGTGACTTCACCGGCGCTCGCTGCCACCTGGGTTGTCCTGGCCGCCGCTTCCTGCAAATTGAACGCAATGTTCTTGCTGGTCGCCTCCTGTTCCCCGATCGAATCGACCACGGTGATGGCGATGTCCGAGATGCGGCCGATGATGACGCCAATTTCGGTAAGCGCGACGACCGACTCAGTCGTCGCGGCCTGAATGCCGCCAATGTGCTGGCTGATCTCAACGGTCGCGTGCGCGGTTTGCGTCGCGAGCGATTACACTTCCTGGGCGACAACCGCGAAACCTCCGCCGCGATCGCCGGCGCGCGCGGCTTCAATCGTCGCATTCAGCGCGAGCAAATTGGTTTGCCGCGCGATCGCGGCGATCAGCTGGACCACGCTGCCGATTCGCTCCGCCGCAGCCGCTAAATTAACCAGGCGCTGGTCGCTGAGTTCGGCCTTGCGAACCGCTACGCGCGCCATGTTGGCGACCTCTTCCACCGGCCGGCCCACACCGGCGATGGTTGCCGCCATTTCGCCCGTCGCGGCTGCGACACGTTGAACGTTTTCAGACGCATCCTCCGATGAGGAGGCGACCTCTATGGAGAGTTGCCGGCTGTGATCAGCGGAACTGGTAAGGCTGCGTGCGGAGACTTCAAGTTTTGTGGACGCGGGACAGTGTCGATCACCTTGCCTACGGCGGCTTCGAATTCGCCGGCGAGCCGGGCGATATCGGCCTTACGCTGCTCGGCAGCTTTACGATCTTGTTCGACCTTTGCGTCGAGCTCGGCCTGCGCCCTCTCGCGAGCTCTCAGCTTGAACATTTCGACTGCCGCAGCCATCTCGCCAAGCTCATCCTTTCGGCCAAGGCCCGGGAGAACCACATCGAACCGGCCGTCGCCGAGCTGGCGCATGGCTGCCGTCATCGAAGCGACCGTTTTGGCGATGCGTTGGCCGAACAGTAAGGCGAGCAGGCCAACGACCATCGTTGCAAGCCCGATCACCCAGATCAGCTTCCGCCGATTTTCTTCAGCTCGCATTTCCGCAGCCCGCGAGCGCGCGTCAGCGGCAGACATGATCTTCACGAGCGCCGGGCGGATACGGTCGAAGATCTGCGCGAGATCGTCGACCCGGTCGCTCAGCGCTTGCTGCGTCACCATGAACGACATAAAACTCGACTTGTATGCGCGAATCAGCTCGAGGATCTGGGATTTCATCTCAGCCGGTAGGCTTGACTGAGCGAGCGCGGTTTCGAATTCCGCCGCCCGGTCAACCAGTTGATCGCCATATTTGTCTTCGCCGCGCAAGATGAAGTCTTTCTCGTGCCGGCGCATCATCAGCATCAAGATGGTCAGCCGAGGCTGGTTCAGCTCTGCCAGACGTTGTTCGACGGTGTGCACGGCTTTGCGCAGCTTGTCCTGGAATCCGTCATCTTCATTGAAGCCGAGGTTGTGTTGCGCCGAGACTACGTTCTGAAAGCGCGTTGCATAGAGATTGATCGCCGGCCGCAGGAAGGTTGCTTGCTTCAGCGGGTCATCCTCGGGCAAAGCCGTCAAAAATGCTTCGAGGCGACTCAAGTCTGCGAGCTGCCGCTCATAATTGTCCGCATACTTCTTGATCGACACTTCACTGGGCTTGCGCAGAAAATCGCTCGCGATTTGTCGGGACTCGAGAAAGCTTTGCGACAATGATGCGACATTGGCGTTGAATTGGTTGCTGTGATTCGAATCGCGCTGGACCAGGCTCGCATAATTCAGGGCGGCGGCGCAGATTGCACCGGTGACGAGGACCCCGGAAATCCCGAGCAGGGCCATTTGGCCGCGCAATCCAATGCGTAAGCCACGGCAGCCCTTTGATTGCCCGAAAATCCTCGCAGCAATTTTACTCATTTTACCCCTTCAGTAAGTTCATGCCCGCGCAGTGCTTGTTATTGCGAGTGCGACGGGCGCTTTTCTATATGAGCTAAGCGGGAGAGGACTTCATTCGGTCGATGACAACCTGCCAGTTAAATTACATTGATTTCAAAATCCTGAACTCGCAGTGTAGGTGAAGCACTATTGCTCAGCGTCGTGGCGAGCGAAGATTTCGACGAGCTTTGCGCCGATGATAAGGAGCCACGCTCGCTGGGCAAAAGCGGTCCGAGGCGCGCTATATCGCCTTGAGGACACGTTGCAGATCTATCAACGTGAAATCAATTTACAGGCCGATGAGATGCGAACTGCCAGAACAGCCCGGTAGTAGCTCACAGCGTGCGACACGTTGATCATTTTCGCATAAAAGATGCGAAGCATGCGCGAAAAACGCCGCCAAGCGGCGCTGAATTCGGTTGTCCGATCACTCAAGCGCGGGATCAAAGATGATTGACGCGCTCGCAACGGTGATTCTCTGACAAGCTTGGAGCTCTCGATGAGTGATCGATCTGCTCATCTCGATACCCCTTCAAGCGTTTTCCTCCCCGACTTGGCCGCGCGTAATGTTCGCGCGGCCTTTTTCCGCATCCAACAAGGTGCCGGTCGATATGCAGGCTTCAGCCGGTTTTTAACGGAAAAAACGTGGAACGCTGTTAGGACGCAAGGCCAGGCCCCAGTCGCCTCATCGAGGCTCCCTTTTTAAGTTCAGGCGACGAAGTCAAGTAAGCGTGAATCTCTACTCGTCCATCGCGCGCCCATTCTGTCGACGCTATGGCCCTTAGATGACCTCGACAGTTCGACTGTCTGGGAACATCACGGCGCTTCGCCCTGGACGCGCGATCGCCCCTCCCATAAGCCAAACCGATCGTTTCGAGTGTCGCCCGCCACTGCCGACGCTCAGTGCTGACGTCTCATCCATGACGGGACCGGATCGAGTGGCGTGCGATAGATCTCAGCGTTCTCGGGGCTGGTGACCCGAACCGCACAGCCTTTGGCCTTCAGGTCCGGATGTACAATAGACAGTTCGGTCGCGAGCTGGTCCGCTCGGTCGGAGGCAACCTCGATATTTTCGAGAATGAGGCCGCCTTGATTTTTGTACTCCTCGTCAATCACGAGATCAAAAGAGTAGTACGGCATCCGAAGGTCTCCCATTTCATCGGATTCGTCCCTTGGGGCGCATCCTCACCTCCACTCAGGCTTCGTCAGATGGTTCCAGTCGTTCGTATGGAGAGAGATAACTAGGAGCCGCATCGGCTCTACCGACAAGACAGTCAGTTCTCAGGGTTCGACTTATCAGGATCTCTTGCAGTAACATTTATCGGCTTCCTAAAAGCGAAATTCGCTAATCTCGGCCCTCGCATCGACGAAAATCTGCGCCAGCTCGGCAGAATGCAAGTTTTCCGTGCGGTCATGGCGTCAACTTTTTGGGCCAACGCGGACAAGGCAGGAGACAGCCAAAATGGCCATGTCACGCTTAAGCTCAGCATCGGTGCGGCCTCGACCAGATAGCTCACCAGTATCTTCAGAACTGTGATCTGGAAATTCAACTGAGTGGCAACATCGTGTCTGTTGTCTACGCCTACCCCCACATGGTCGGTCTTTCGGAAAGGGCTTCGCGGCCGATCTGTTTGAGGCGGTCGGACGTCGTCTCACCTCTGATGGCGGCTTCCAGAAGCTTCGAGGCGACGTAAGTGCGGGCACCGGTATCATGCGGGGAAAGGCTCTCGCAGACCTCGTCCAGGATCGCGCGCAGAAGCGCGGTGGTAGCGGCATCCAACATTTGGAGATCTCCCCCGTCCCTAGTGAGAAAGATAATGCACATTTCGCGTTTCGCGGTTCAAGTCTGTTTGATCGGGTAAGAAATCTGCGACTTCCGCGCCCCCACCAAGCCGTCTCCACCTTCTCTTTCTGCTGCTCACATGACACGTTTTCTCGGCCTGTGCCGGTGTTCGATTGCGGCGTGTCCAGCCGCGATCGCGCTTACGTTTCGATGGACTTCACCGCATCGATGGCGCGATTGTGCTGGTCGGCGAAATCGCCGTGGCCGCCATCTTGATCGCCTGAGATGGGCGGCTAATACGTCTGTCATACCGTTCCGCGAGGTCCCAGCACTCTCTTTCTGATGAAAGGGCCTGCCTTGTCCGCTAGATCGCGAATAATCCGAGCCCGATCCCTCAAAAACTGTTCGTGGACGAAAACACCCATTCATTGCAAACATCAGTATCTCTGAGCTCATTCCGTCGTTTTGTTGTGAGTAACGCTAAGGAGTTGGCAACGGTAGTATCACGTTGTCGATTAGACGCGTCGAGCCGACGTAGGCTGCGGCGCATAGTGCAGCGGTACGCCGAAGAGGACTCTCGGAAGGCTTGAGCGTATCAGGGTCGACAAGCTCAAGGTACTGCAGTCGATCGACCGTATTCAACTGCTCCTTTGCGATCGCAATCAGCTGTTCCACGTCGCGCTCTCCTGAGCGAAACTTATCCGCTGCGGCGAACAGCCCACGGCTGATGGCAAGAGCGCGCCAACGTTCTTCCTCGCTTAGGTAGCGGTTGCGACTGCTCATCGCGAGTCCGTCCGGTTCCCGGACGGTTTGCACGGTGACGATCTCAATTGGAAGGTTGAGGTCAATTGCCATGCGGCGCACCACCGCGCATTGCTGAAAATCCTTTTGTCCAAAAAACGCGACATTCGGCTGCACCATGTTGAATAGCTTGCCAACGACAGTCGCCACCCCACGAAAATGTCCAGGCCTGAAAGCTCCGCACATTGGTTTTGCGAGCTCGCCCGGTTCGACGAAGGTCTCAAATTGAGCCGGATAAATCTCCTGTATACGGCGCAAAGACGATCGCAACGCCCGCATCGCGACACAGCTCTTGATCGCGCAGGAAGTCGCGCGGATAGGTGCTGAGATCCTCATTGGGCCCGAATTGAGTAGGATTGACGAAAATGCTAACTACGGCGACGTCGCATTGCGTCCGGCTGGCCTCGACCAGCGCCAGATGGCCGTCGTGTAGATAGCCCATCGTCGGCACAAGTCCGACGCGTTTATCGGCGCTGCGAACCTCTGCGAGCGCGCGACGAAGCTCTGCGACCGTCGTGATCGTTTGCATGTTGTACTTTACATCAGGTTGGATTGGAGGGTGTCCAGTTCGCGACCGTGTCGCGAAGGCCTTCAGGAAGCCGACAGGACTCTTGCGGTGTCGGGAATGTACCGTTGCGGACATCGGCTGCCCAACGCGACAGGGCCTCCTGTAACAACTGGAAACCATTGGCATAAGCGCGAACAAATTTTGGGGCGATGACCTTCAGTCAATCCCAGCACATCGTGAAAGACGAGCACCTGGCCTGAGCAGCCAGGACCCGCACCGATTCCAATGGTCGGTATCCTCAGGGATTCGGTCGCTCGCGCCGCGAGCTCAGCCGGAATACCCTCCAGGACGAGAGCGAAACAGCCGGCCTCCTGTAGATGGTGGGCGTCATCGAGCAGGCGCAAGGCGTCATCGGAGTTCCGGCCCTGCACCTTGAACCCCCCATGACATTGACGCTCTGAGGGGTGAGGCCGAGGTGGCCCATCACAGGAATCTCGCAATCGATCAGGGCGCGCACTATTTCGATACGCTTGGCACCCCCCTCGAGTTTGACAGCGTCGGCCCCGCGCTGCAGGAAGCCTCCGGCATTACGAATCGTCTCCGCTGGACTGAGATGGAAGCTAAGAAGGGGCATATCGGCCACGAGCAAGACACGAGGCTTTGTGCGTACAACGGCTTCGAGGTGATGGTTCATCATCGCCATGCTCACCGGCAATGTATCATCGAATCCAAGACAGACGTTGCCGACGCTATCCCCGATAAGGATGACATCTCTGATCGGATCGGAGATGCGTGCCGTAACCGCGTCGTAAGCGGTGGTCATCGCGATACGACGGCCCTCCTCCTTCCATCGCTGCAGGAGTGGAATCGTGACGCGTTCAACAGGCAGCTCTGAAATGTGGCTCATCTTAGATCGCGATCCACCCCGCATGCTTGGGAGTCGGCGCTTCCTTGGGAAGGCGAGAGGAAGCTGTCAATGGGGAGACGGAAAAAGGAAATTACCTCTCCACGGTCACGGACAGACGCATCAAACCCTCCAATGATCGCGCGGTCATCAAATAAGAACTTCTCAGCCGTTCTTCCTCATGCGGAGCGGCTTTGGGTCACGCTGGCGCACACCGCGCGACTCAGCCCAGCTCAAACCGAGGGAGGTCGCTCAGCCGCGGACGGCTCGTCGGCATGCGCGGCTGTGCTGATCCATGACATCGAGGCCGCCCCGACCTGAAGCCAGAACGAAGCCGCACCTAGCAAGGCTGCGAGCCCAAGAGGAACGAGACCTTTCGTGTCGGAATTAGAACCGGCACGCGCGGTAAGGTACGGGAAGGCGATATCCATTAAGTGGCAGCGTCGGTAGCAATCGTAGTTGCAATATTCTCTCCGCGTTACCACCTCTCGCACGTAACCCGGACCTAAGGACCAGGAACATTCGGTGCAGGTTCTGTCGCCGCGCAGGGTCCTTTGATTCACGAGTATAAATTTCATAGCGTGGCCCCGTTAAGCCATGTATTAAGCCGCTCGCAGCCAGCGAAACCATTGATGGTCGGCCTCCCGGCGCGCCTTGAAGCGGTCGACGCATTTCTTGGAGCAAAGGGCCGTACGCCAGCAGTAGTAGCGGATCAACCCGAACCTTCCACCGCATACCGCGCAGCACTTTACTGAACCGTGGTGCGAACCATGAGAACTGTTGCGCATTTCTCGCCTCCTGTCTGGATTACGTGGATAGCCCCCTTTCCTTCGCTGCAACACCACACCCGCACGGGAAGTGCGGCGCGGGCGATGCCTAGTCTCGCGGCTTGTACGGACACCGGGCGCAAGAGTTTGAGCTCTGAATTGCGCCTCCTTGGCGAGGCGACACGCTCCATCGGCGTGCTTCGCTAGCCAAGTATTGATTACCAAATCTAACGATATTTCGATCTTGATTTATGCAATGAGTTACGCGTTGACGCTTGAATCCCGCGCGCGGGCGGCTTTCCTCGACGGAATTCAGCTAGTGATGATGGCGTGCCTACAGCAACTCAATCAGAACCACCCTCTTTGCCTTTACGCGGTCAAAGGGTGGTAATCAGAAACCCGACGGCCGAACCTTGGATTCTCCCTCGCTGAACGCCAAGACCACTTAAGCTAGCGCATCGGCGGCATCTGTGATGCCGAGGTAGATTTCATGAAGATCTGCCCCTGTGACGCAATATGGTGGCATTACATAGATCGTATTGCCGAGCGGGCGCAGCAGCAGATTTCGGTCTTTGAAGAAAGCCTGAAGCTTCGGACCGACACCCGCGAGATAGCCTGCACCCTTCGTTTTCAGATCGAGCGCTGTAATCGTGCCGCTCCGACGGACGTTTGCAAAGCGCGGATCGGCACGGAATGACTCAATTGCCTGCTCCTGCATCGCCGCGACCGACGCCAGGCGTTGGCGAGATTCCGGATCTTGCCAGAGATCCAGGTTGGCCTTTGCGGCGGCGCAGGCCACTGGATTTGCCGTATATGAACTTGAATGAAAGAACGTACGTGTCCGATCTTTCGAATAGTGCGCGTCGAAAATATCCGCGCGACATAGTGTCACCGCGAGTGGAAGCGCCCCTCCCGTGAGGCCCTTCGAATAGCAGGCGATATCGGGGGTGACATTGGCTTGCTCGCAGGCGAATAGTGTTCCGGTGCGACCCCAGCCTGTCATGACCTCGTCGGCAATGAACAGGACGTCCGAGGCCTCGCAGATCCGCCTCATCTCTCGTAGCACCCAGGCTGGGTACATCAGCATCCCGCCCGACCCCAATATTAGAGGCTCCACAACAAAAGCTGCCGGAACTTCGTTGCGACATACAGACTCGAGCGCATCGAGCGTCGCCTGTTCATGACCTCTCCCAGGGAACGGGATTGACGTAACGTCGAATAGCAGGGGCCTGTACGCCGCGTTGAACACACCACGGGCGCCAACCGACATCGCCCCTATCGTATCGCCATGGTAGGAATGTTGCATCACGACGATGCGCGTCCGCTTCTTCCCGATGTTGTGCCAGTAGCCGAGCGCCATCTTTAACGCGACTTCCACACTGGTCGAGCCACTATCAGAAAAGAAGACATGCTCAAGTCCACGGGGCGCAACTTTCAAAAGCAGTGCCGCAACCTCCTCAGCTGGTTCGTGGGTGTAGCCTGCGAAGATGATCTGGTTGAGCTTGCCTGCCTGTTCCTGGATGGCGCTCACGATATGTGGATGGCAATGGCCGTGGGTCACCACCCACCAAGATGATATAGCATCGATAATTCGACGACCATCAGCGGTGTGGAGATAGGCGCCATCTGCACGTATAACCTTTGTCATCTCCTCTTGGAGAGCGTGTTGTGTGAACGGATGCCAGATCGGCGACTTCGGCTTCGTCCTCATTGCTTGAATTGATCGGCACGGAACGAGCTTTTAAAGGCGGCCTGCAGCGTGTCTGCTGTGAGGGGAGACAGCCAGGGCAATCGCCCTAACCAACGCGCCCGCCCAATCTCCCGAATTGCGATCTGGGTCTCAGCATTTGGTTCCCCAATGAAGGCAATGCCAAGAATAGGGATCTGGCGCTTTCGCAGAGCCTCTATCGACAGCAGCGAATGATTGATGGTGCCTAGTGCCGTGCTCGCGCAAAGCACGACCGGAAGCCGCCATCGCTCGAAGACATCAATGTAGAGTGTATCGCCCCTCAGCGGCACCATCAAGCCGCCAGCGCCCTCAATCACTAACGGTCGCTCCCCGGTGTCCGGCACATCGAGCAAATCTGGCTCAATGCAAATTCCATCAATTTCAGCGGAATGATGAGGCGAAACGGGCGTTTGAAGGCGATAACGCTCCGGCACGATGCGATCGGACGAGAGATTGCCCAGTCGCGCGACGAGCTCGGCATCAGTCTCTCCTTCGAGGCCGGCCTGAATCGGTTTCCAATAGTTCGCGCCGAGGAGATCGGCGAGCCCCGCGGAAAACACCGTCTTCCCGATTCCCGTATCGGTGCCTGTGACCACGATCTGCTGCCTCATCGCGCTTCACCTCTGGTCTCCTCGAACAGAGCATCGAGCATTGCACGCACGTCATCCTCCCCAACGTTGAGCGTCAGTGAAATTCGCAAACGCGCCGTGTCCGCCGGCACGGTTGGCGGCCGGATTCCTCGGATATCGAACCCGCGAGCCTGCAGTCTTGACGCGAGCCGCATCGCTCGTGCGTTGTCGCCAACGATATACGGCACGATTTGCGAGGCCGAAGGACTTCGCCAACCGCGCAAACCCATCTCCCGATGCGTGAACGCGACCAGCTTGGCCAGACGCTGCTGCCGCTCAGGTTCATGTTGCAGGATGAAGAGTGCCTCCCGCACGGCGACAGCCATCAGCGGTGAGGGGGCGGTGGCGAAGATAAATGGACGGCAGCGATTGACCATAAAGTCGCGTAGCACGCCGGAGGCAGTGACAAGTGCACCTGCCGCACCGAGCGCTTTGCCGCAGGTATGAACGACCAGGAGATTGTCGCGTCCCTCATAAGGCGCGGTGAGCCCTCGTCCCTGCTCTCCGTAAACGCCTGTGGCATGAGC
This sequence comes from Bradyrhizobium sp. JR4.3, assembly GCF_040547695.1. Lineage (NCBI taxonomy): Bacteria > Pseudomonadati > Pseudomonadota > Alphaproteobacteria > Hyphomicrobiales > Nitrobacteraceae > Bradyrhizobium > Bradyrhizobium sp. JR4.3. The sequence continues at coordinate 65,872 of NZ_JBEPQF010000013.1, forward strand.
CTCATCCACCATCAGGAACGCGTCGTACCGGTCCGCGATCGCAACCAGGCCTTCGAGCGGGGCGAAATCGCCATCCATGCTGTAGAGACTTTCGGCCACGATCCAGACGCGACCCGTTCCGCCCTCGGCCCGCCAGTCACGAATTGTGTCCTCGACCGACTGGGCGTCGTTATGGTCGCTTATCCGAAACTCGGCCCGGCCAGCTCGCGCGCCTTCATGAATACTTGCGTGCACCAGAGAATCGAGAACAAGCAAATCGCTCCGCTGTGGCAACGTTGTTAGGACAGCAAAATTTGCGATATACCCGCCGCCAAGGAAAAGCGCCGTCTCCGCCCCAAAGAACTGAGCCGCTTCTGCTTCGAGAGTTTCGTGTTCGTCGCAATTGCCGCGCAGAAGCCGCGACCCGCCGGCTCCGATCGGTGTGCCGGCTTCTAGCGCGGCGTAAACAGCCTTTTTCATCCGCGGCGCGCTCGCGAGCGCCAGATAATCGTTCGACGCAAAATCGATGCCCGCGCGCGGCTTGAGGCCACGCAACCGGTTGTCTACCTTCAGGGCATGCAAGGCCGCGACATAGTCGCCAACTTTGGCCTTGTGGATTGAATTCATTCTTCACTCGCAAAGTAGCGGTCGATCTCGCGAAAGTTCTGATGGCCGCTAATAATCTTGTCTCCGGGCATCGCAAGTCACGCAGCCGCTCCGTTCAAATCTATGATGCCAGATCCGCGGGCGCTTCCTCCACATAGGCAGCGAAGCGCGCTCCGGTTTCGATGTTGTCGATTTCGACGCGTTCGTTGATCAGGAATCCTGCCGCATCCAGCAGTGCACGATCAATCGAAATCGAGCCATCACTGTGCAGATCGGCTTCAGTCGCCGAAGCGCGAAGGATTTTGCCTTTCATCAACGCAATCTGCATTTCTCACCTAAACCGGAGTCTGCGCACAGCGTGCTCCTTGAGCTGCTTCAATCAGGCAAGCCCGGACGTGACGCCGAGCCGGTCCAGTAAATTCGCGTCGCGGTCGCGCCGCGGGTTTTTGGTGGTCAACAGCACATCGCCGATGAAGATCGAATTCGCGCCGGCCAAAATGCACAGCGCCTGCTGTTCATCGGTCATATACTGCCGTCCAGCGGACAACCGCACGACACTCTTAGGCATCATGATCCGGGCGGTCGCGACCAGGCGCACCAGCGCGATCGGATCGGGACGCTCCGCGGTGTCATTGACCGGCACGCCCTTGACCTCGTTCCACAGGTTAATCGGCACGCTTTCCGGATGGCTGGGAAGATTGGCGAGTAGCACGAGCATGCCGAGCCGGTCCTCGACGCACTCCCCCATGCCGACGATACCGCCACAACAGACCTTCATGCCGGCGTCGCGCACGTGTGCCAGTGTGTCGATGCGATCTTGCAGGGCGCGGGTGGTGATGATCTTGTCGTAGAACTCGGGCGAGGTATCGACGTTGTGATTGTAGAAGTCGAGCCCCGCCTCGGAGAGCCGGGTGGCCTGCTTCGAGGTCAGCATGCCGAGCGTGACGCAGGTTTCCATGCCAAGGTCTTTAACAGCGCTGATCATGTCGCAGACCTGATCGAGATCTCGGTCTTTCGGACTGCGCCAGGCCGCGGCCATGCAGAAGCGCGTCGCGCCAGCGTCCTTGGCGCACTGGGCGATGGCGACCACTTCGGCGCGATCCATCAGGCGGGCGGCTTTCAGGCCGGTGTCGTAATGCGCGCTCTGCGAGCAGTAGCCGCAGTCTTCCGGACAGCCGCCGGTCTTGATGCTGAGCAGGCTTGCTGTTTCGACGTGGCTTGGATCGAAGTTCTTCCGATGAACGCTCTGCGCCTGGAACATCAGGTCGGCAAACCGCAGGCCATAGAGCGCTTCGGCCTCGGCGCGCTGCCAGTCATGGCGGACCGGCGCGCTGTTGGGCCCGTCATTCCGTTCCGCTCCGACGGCAGCAACCATAAGTCTCGCCTTTCCTTATTATAGATAATCCCGGCTATTATCTATAATGTGGCCGCCCGTTGCCTGCTTTGCCTCTTCGACATGAAACATAACCGTATGCCGACGACCAAAAACCGCGAAAGTCTGCGGGGATTGCAGAAATTCTGCAAAACGAGCGGGCTTATGCCGATCATCGACGGAGGGGTAATGATAGATAATCTATGATGACTGACGAGAACACGACGGTTGCGGTGCGCATTGCGGAGTCAATCGGTGAGCGCATCCTCAGCGGCGCGCTGCAGCCAGACGCCCCACTCCGGCAGGATCATGTCGCGCGGGAATTCAATTCCAGTCACGTCCCGGTGCGCGAGGCTTTTTGGCAACTGGAGGCCCGACATCTTGTCGTCACCGTGCCCCGTCGCGGTGTGCGGGTTGCCCCGCTCGACACCAATTCAGTGAAGGAGATCGCCGAGATGCGTGCTGCGCTCGAAGTGGTCGCGTTGCGCAATGCAGCCGCAAAACTCACATCGGCCCATTTGGCACGGATTGAGCTCGCCCTGATTGAAGCAGACAATGCCCTGACCATTCAGGAGTTTGAGACGGCCAACCGCGCCTTTCACTACGCGCTGGTGGCGCCCTGCGCGATGCCGCGCCTACTCGCGAGCCTTGACGGACTACAACTCGCAAATTCACGATTAGTGTTCGCTATGGCGCGAAGTGTCGGCTGGCGACCACGATCCAACCAGGATCACCGCCTAATTCTGCAGGCACTTCGAGCGCGCAACGTTGATCAAGCCTGTAACCTGCTGGCACGCCACATTCAAACGATTGAGCGCCTTGCCCTTCCCGCTTCCTGAGCATGAGCTTCGTTGAAAACTGCGGACTATCGCAAGGGCGTCACACTACCGCTTTGGCGAGCGTTGCGGCGGCCTCGATCCTAAGCTAGTTATGCGACCTACTTCCGAAATTACTAACGGCTATCCATGATTCGTCACATCGTCTTGTTCACCGCCAAGGATAAGGCCCATATCGACCAAATCGTCGAAGGCCTATCGGTACTCACCACAATCCCACATGCAAGCCGGCTCGAGGTTGCTCGCAATCGCAAGTCCGACCGGTTCGGCAACGATGTTGACGTTGTGGTCTACGGTGAGTTCGACAACGAGACGGAACTCGCAGCTTACAAGGCGCATGATCTGTACCAGGAATCGATCAGGCGGGTACGACCGCTCCGGGAGCTACGGTTCGCGGCGGACTACAATGTATCAACAGATGCGCGTTTGGCCCCGACGGCAGCGAAGAGCCAAGTTACTCGGCGCACTGTGTCCACGGGCGGGGGTTAACCTGACAATCGATTTCAAGAGCCTGCGGGTCCCAGACGAGCGTCGCTCTCATTGGGGTCGGGATCACAATCGGAGCACACCTCACAACACACCGGTCGTTGGTGACTGACAGTCCCATGCACGTCCGCGAGCTGCAGTGGATTGAGCCGGTCACAGCGATGCGATGTCTCACGCATCGAGCACACCTCACGTTTTTCGATAGCGCAGCAAGGCATGAGTTGCTCGGGCGCTACTCATATCTGACTTGCGACCCGTTCAGCACCTACATCGTCGCGGACGGACAAGCGAGTTGCAACGGAGAGGCTCTCGAGGGCGATCCATGGGAAGTCCTTCGCACCCTGCTTGCCAAGTATCCGCAAGAGCATCGTCCTGATCTCCCGCCGTTCCAGGGAGGCGCGGCCGGCTTCCTTGCCTACGATCTGAACAGGACTCTGGAGCGATTGTCGGGGCCGACGATTCCCGGTCAGCGTTTGCCCCAATCCATCCTCCATTTCTATGACGTGGTCATCAGCTACGACCACCATGACGAGAGATGCTGGGTCGTTTCTACCGGATGGCCGGAGCAGGATCCTGCACGTCGCGCCGAGCGCGCACGCCGTCGAGCCGACGAGTTTGCCGCAGCTTTGCTTGCGGGCCCAAAGACGTCGGGGAACAACTCACCCGGCCGAGCTGCTGCATGGCATTCGAACTTCAGCCCTGAGGGCTACATTGCGGCGATACAGCGCGTCGTCGACTTGATTCTGGCTGGAGAGGTCTTCCAGGCCAACATTGCGCAGCGCTTCAGCGCCCGCCTGTCGACCTCATTTGATCCTCTTGCCTTTTACTGCCAGCTGCGGTCATTGAACCCGGCACCCTTTGCAGCCCTCCTGCGCTATGGCAAGCTCACCATCGCATCGAGCTCGCCGGAACGTTTCCTGAGGCTCGAGGGACGACAGGTCGAAACGCGCCCCATCAAAGGCACGATCGCGCGTTCCGCGGATTCCAAGGAAGACCAGCGCCGCGCTGAAATTCTAGTCGCGTCCGAAAAGGACCGTGCCGAGAACACTATGATCGTCGACCTCATGCGCAACGATCTGTCGCGCGTTTGCACTCCACATTCGGTCGAGGTTCCAGCGCTGTGCGGCCTCGAATCCTATGCCTCAGTGCACCACCTCGTATCGATCGTTACGGGTGAACTTGCAGACGACCAAGACGCTATTACCCTGCTTCGAGCCTGCTTTCCTGGCGGCTCCATTACCGGGGCGCCAAAGGTGCGGTCGATGGAAATTATCGCGCAAATAGAGCGGACGGCGCGAGACGTCTATTGCGGGGCGATTGGCTTTATCAGCTTCAGCGGGCACATGGACACGAATATCGCGATCCGCACTGTCACGATCGACGACGACCTGGCTGTGTTTCATGCGGGTAGCGGGATCACGGCGATGTCAAACCCAGAGGCCGAATACGAGGAGACACTCGCAAAGGCACAGCGAATCTTTGACGCATTTCGTGTTGAAACATCCGGTGCATCTTGATTGTCATCATCGACAACTACGACTCCTTCGTCTTCAACATTGCCCGCTATTTCCGCAAGCTTGGTGAAGCAACGGAAATTATCCGGAACGACGTGGTCGACGTTAGCGATCTTGTTGGCCTCAGGCCGCGCGCAGTAGTTATCTCGCCCGGTCCCTGCGGTCCAGCTGAGGCCGGAATATCCACCGCCGTCGTCCGCGAACTTTCGGGTCAAGTCCCTATTTTAGGCATCTGTCTCGGTCACCAGTGCATTGGGAGCGTTTTCGGCGGTCAAGTGGCGCGTGCACGTCGCCCTATGCATGGTCGATCCTCCTACGTAACGCATGATAGCCGAGGGCTATTCAAGGAACTCCCGTCCCCACTTCGCGTCGGGCGCTACCATTCTCTCGTTGTCGAGGTCGATGAGTTATGCGCGCCGCATCTCAGGGTGACAGCGCGTTCGGAGGAAGGCGAGGTTATGGCCCTCGCACATCGATATCACCCAACTATTGGTGTGCAGTTCCATCCTGAATCGATACTTACCCAACAAGGGCACGTGCTTCTGCTCAACTTCTTGCGACTCATATAGTCTTCTAGGGGGTGAGGAGCTGAAGTTGCGTGACACGCATGGGCTCTATCGGGCTGCTCAGAATCCCGCTCCGAACGGTTGATCTCTTCGATTGGAGTAGAGCGACGCCGCCGCGTTCGTTCGACGGCACAAAACGCGTTCAGCATGCCGAGTGTGCCGCCCATCAGGACGGCAAGGAAAGTTGCCGCCGCAGGATCCCGATTGAGAGTGCGCGCCGACAACGATGCGGCTGAGGATCGCGGCCGAAGCAATTACTGCCGAGCGGCAGCGCCGAGCACAGGCGCGCGAACGGGTCATCGTCGACCGGCGCGCCGACGTCGTGAGGGGCGATGTACGGAACGTGTGAACGCCATCAGTTGGCGACGATGCTAGGGCCGATCGTGCCTGCGAGCGGACAGCCGCAGGTGCGAGCGCGGCGGGCGCTTCGACTGCAGCAATGGTCTGATCAGTGTTCAATGATGACCGCGCCTCGGGTTAAATAGGATCCCGGCGATATCGACCAGGAACCCAAGGAACAGATAGACCGAGCGGAAGATCATGACGCAGACCTGGATGAGCGGCATGTCGCGTGTCGGGACCGCTATCGATCAGACGGCGCGCAAGCCCTGGATACCCACAATCGACAGTTTGGGACCGCTCTTGCTCTAACACTTGGCCGCTGGTGGCCCAAGGTCTGGCTTCCTTCAGATGCGTGCGATACGGACCAGCGTTGGCCTCACGCGAAAGCGGCCAACGATTTGAAGGCGGATTGGCAGCCCACTGGGCGTTTGTGCCGAAGCCAGAGCGCTTCGTCCTCGACATGAGGGCTGCTGTACCTGGGGCGAACTCTCTGACGAAACTGTGAGCACTTCTCGAGCAGCAGCGCCACAACTGCAATTTTTTCTGCCACCGCGTGTTAAAAACCTGGTCCTCGTGGCCGCTTCCGCCCAAGGCCCGATTTTTTTTGCTCCTCGAACAGGTCACCGGACTATAAGCCGACGTCAGCGACCGGATGCAGATCTACTGGCGTCCGAGGAAAACCTGCTGGCAAATAGTCGTCCGTTAGCAAGTGGGAATTAGGGCGACAGGGTTGCGAAGGCGCGCCAAAGGAGGATCAGGATGGAGCGCTAGAGCTTCCAGCACCAGGCGAGGATGCGGCGGAAGTTTATAGCCGACAGCCGAGAGGATGACGCTAGCCACAGCGGCCTTTGAAATAGCAGGGGCCGAGTAGCCACGGGCCTTTAGCTGTCCGATGATGGTTTCGATAGCGCTGCGGCGACGCAGCTCGCGCTTGATGACACCGAAGATGCCGCTTCTGGCCAGAGATGAAGGTTCAGTGGGATTTCGTGCGTCGACCGCTCGATCGCGCAGTCGTTGAGTGTCTCGGTTCGGTCGATGAGCTCCCGCAAGGTGTGACCGTCGTACGGGTTATGGGGGCAGCGCCCTAACGTGCAGCACGAAACAGGACAGGACACGGTGGTTGTTGGTAATGATTGAGCCTTTGACTGCAAACTCACTCTTGGCGATGCGCCTCATCGACGGTGCAGACCTCGACCTCACTCTGGGGCGATGCCGACCGATGCCAGGTGCTCGTCACGGCGCGGATCGGGGCATCGACATGCATCGACCTCGGCATAGGTGATTGTCATCGGCGTCTCGCACCGTAGGTCTGCGCGAGCTTCGGCCCCAACACGGCGAGCGCCGCCTTGCAGTCGGCGACTTACATCGCCCGACCGCCGTGGAGGATGGTCTTCAGACCTGGCGCGGGGCAGCCGGCTCCCTCTGCCGCGACCGTCAGGCGCCACACAGCGCGGCGAAGAAAGAGATGCCGTTCGCGCTTTGCGGTCAGCTCAAGAATCTCGTCCGGCTCGAAGCAGCTGCTCACCCGAACAATCTGCGTGCCCATACCGAGCACATGGGCCCCCTTGTCGACGACCGAGCCTTGCGAAATCGGCCGGAATGCAGCAGTGCCTCGCCACGGGCGATCGGGTTAATCTCGGCGAGGTAGTTCAGCGCGCGCTGGCAAGCAGTTTTCGATGGCTCAGCACCGCACTTGGGCGGCTCCGACGCGAGCACTTGTGAACAGGCGTCCAAGGTTTAACCCTTCGCCGTTTGCTGGATCAACAACTTAGTTCGCCGATCGGCGTCGGAACTCCACGCTGATTTACAGGCGCTCAAGCAACGTCCGAAGCGATATGGCCGATTTCTGCCATGTCAGGGTGCCAAGCGGGCGCTTGAAAGTTCCACGCGTTGGCTGAACCAGCCAGCCAGCCGAAACGTACTGGCTGCGCAGACCTGTCGAATAGCGATGCTTCGTCATCCACTCGGGATCGACCAACCATGGGTGATACGCGGCAGGGTCAGCACGCTTGCCGAGCCGGTGAGCAAGCAACCCTTGTCAACCGTCTTCTGTATCGCCAGCAGCAGGTCCGGCGCACGCTGGATCTCCTCGATGATGGTGGCTCGGTCCAGGCCCGATCAAACCAGCCGGGTTGCACTCTGCGGCTCCAGGACCGTCTGATCGCCGAATGTAATATAGGTTCGGCTGGCCCGGCGCGGTCACGCAATCAGGATCACCGGGATATCCGAAAGGGCTTCTTCCGCCTAACGTTCTACGAACCGCTCAAACATGCGAACTCCGAATCCCGGTCGATCGGAACTATTGATATCGGCTGATTGGAAATCCATGAGAACGGCGATCTAGACCCACTCCGGCACTTCCGACAGTTCACGCAGAGCGAACGCGGCCAATCGAGGCCGGAAGGGAAGCGCGGCCAAAAACGCCGCATCGAAATCTTGGCTACATTTTCCAACCCAAATTTGCTCTGTTGAGAATTCTAGCACTTCCTGAAGACTGCGTCGTCTACATCGATCGAAACGACGACGTCGAGTTCGTGGAAGCGGACGGCCGAATATCGCTGGCTTCCTCAAGCGCAAAGCGCAGGGCGACCGTCTCTCGGATCTTTCGACTGATTCTGGAAATCGGTGCGTATCTGTTTGGCTCATTACAAGTCCACGGGAAAAGCTGGATCAACGCATACTTTCTGCTCGTTACTACCGCAGTTATTGCGACAGGCTCTTTCTTGGAGCAGTTCGCCGACACAGATGCCGATGGCGACGCGAGGGCTAAGGTGCGTCTCACGCACTGGCAGCCAGTCGGTCGAAAGAGATCGCCAAGGTGAAGGCTGACCTCGCGGACCTAAGCGCCGAGGAGGCTAGCGACTTCTATGCTCGCATCACCATCTTCCCGGATACACCGCGTATCGACGAGATTCGGCAACTCATCAAGCGGCGCCTGATCACGAGCTATCGCCAAATTTTGGTGAAGGCCGGGCCGGTCAGGCGGCGGCGGTTTTGGGCTGACGGCCGGTCGGCTTGGCGATGACCTCGATCCCGTTGTTGAATTCCACACCGAGAATGAGTTTTGGCAGCTGGTTGTGGCCATCGAGACGACGCCAATTTTTCTGGGCGGCCTCGACCAGTTTGAAGACCATCGCGAGCGCGGTCTTGTTGGATAGACAGCCCTTTGATCGGAGCGTGCGGTGGCGCACGGTGGCGAAGGTGCTTTCGATGGGTCGCAGGTGTTTCCAATGCTCGGCCGGGAAGTCGTAGAACGCCAGCAGCGTGTCCCGATCCTTGCGCAGGCAGTCGGCCGCCTTCTCGTATTTCAGCGTGTAGCTCTCGACGAAGGCGTCGAACACCAGCTCGGCTGTAGCCTTGGTTTCGGCCATCCAGATCTCCTGCAGCGCGCGTTTGGCTTCCGGTGCTGGCTCTTCGGCAGCTTGGCAAGTACGTTGGCGGTCTTGTGCACCCAGCAGCGCTGCTCGCGCGTTTTCGGCCAGACCTCACCGGCCGCCTTCCAGAACCCGAGTGCGCCATCGGCGATGACGACCTGCGGGGCCACGTCGAGCCCGCGCCGCTTCAGATCGAGCAGCAGATCGCGCCAATCGTGCGGGCTCTCCCGGGCACCATCGGTGAAGCCGACCAGTTCCTTGCGGCCTTCCGGCGTCGCGTCGATCAGCACGAGGATGCATTGCTTTTCGTCGTCAAGGCGAGCTTCGAGATGGATGCCATCAGCCCAGATGTAGACGAAACGCTTGGCCGACAGATCGCACTTCTGCCACGCGGCATGCTCGGCGAGCCAGCCGTCCTTCAAGCGGCCGATCGCGGAGGCCGACAACCCGGCAGCATGCTTGCCAAGCAGCACCGCCAGCGCCTCGGAAAAGTCGCCGGTCGAGATCCCCTTCAGATAAAGGACCGGCAGCAGCGTCTCGATCGACCTCGAGCGGCGCATGTAGGGCGGCAGGATCGACGGCGAGAACCGGATGCGGCCAGGATCGGCAGCGCCGGCCTTGCGATCGCGTACACGCGGCTGGCGGACGGCGACCGGACCGATACCGGTCGTCACCTCGCGCTCCGGCAGGTGGCCGTGGCGGACGACGCGATGGTGGCCGTCCGCGGTCTTCAAATCGGCATGCTGGCCGAGAAAGTCTGCAACCTCGGCTTCGACCGCCTTGGCGAGAAGGGCACGTGCCCCGTTGCTCAAGATTTCCGTGAGTTGATCGTCGAAGATTCCTGGCTGAATCAGTTGGATGCGTTATCGTTGAACACGGCATATCGCTCCTTCGGTGGAGAAGTGGAGGCGTCTAGCACCCCCACGATATGCCGCCTTCCCGATTCTCGCCGTCACCAACTTTGGGCGATAGCTCCCTGATCACCGTGAGGCGCCAGTCACGACAGAGCCTCTTCGAGCGGCTTGAGGGATGGTGGCTGAATCAAATTGTAGAGTTTCTGACCGGCCACGTACCGAGCCGATCAGGGTTCAGAAGGTGACGGATAGTCGCGCACCGCATCGACAGGATAGAGTGGGCGGCAGCCGACGTAACGCCATTTCAGCACGTGGTTCGGATCCCGCCGCCACTGCTCCAGCGCGCCGGGCGTGCGCCGGATAACCGCCGCGGCCTCTAATGCCGTCAAATTAGAGCTGCCCGGCAGCGTATTGATATCCAACGTCGCCGACGGCGGCATGCCACGGTTCTTGCGACGGCGCTTCGTGGTACGCGGAATTATCCGATTACTTGGACGGCCCTAATGCCTGGATCGGAGTCTTTTCGCCCTTGCCGCTCATGCCTCCGCCCCGAACGATAGTCGGTATGAGGCTATGAGATTGTAGGCTTCTCCGGCAAGAAACAAATATAGAGCGCAGGTATGACCGCTGGATAGCTGTGGCGTACAAATAAGACGGATCGCACCCCTCTGACGCCCTCCGACATCACGCGATGCAAGCGATCGGTGCGGATCACGAGATGGATCAAGCATCCCGCGGCGACATTCGAGTCAATAGTGTCGCCCAGCACCGTGGTCCGCATAGCGTGAATGACTTTGATTTTGTTCGATGTCCGTTATCAACTCATCCAGTGTCAATGAGCCGTCGGGCGATTTACGCGAACAGAACCAGTCCTCCACGGCATTATCGGCAATGCCCACAACCTCTGGCTTGGAGCCGCGACGATGTCGTTGGGTCCGCTCCGCCTCTTCCATTGGGTCATGCAGAAAGCCGCGCTGGAGCAAGCGCGGGACATAATGCTGGCGCTTACCAGCTATGGGGAGACCTATCCCAGGCCTAGGTTAGGTCCCGTGCCGTTGTTGCAACCCCTGCTGTCGCGTTTACGACGTATGTCGCAATTGCTTCGATAGCCGATGGTGCTGCAGTTGCATCGGCAGCTTGCCAGGCTGATCGGTGCTCCTCAAGGCTTGTCTTGGCAGGAGAGTTTGCGATCTCCGTCGCGTGGTACGGCATTTGCTAATCTCGTTCCAGTCGTCCCGGCTCCAGGAGAAACACATGGTCGATGTGCAAGACGTTGTGCTGTCCGCACGAGAAAAACAGTGCTTGCAGTGGGTAGAGGAGGGCAAATCATCCTGGGAAATAGGGGTGATATTGAGAGTCAGCGAGAACACCGTCAATTTTCATCTCAAGAACGCGATGCGAAAGCTGGAAGTGACCACCCGAATCCAGTGTGCTATCAAGGCGCGCCGCCTCGGGCTTCTTTGAACTATTGGAGTACTGCTGTTGTCAACTTGTGCCGACGGCGACTATAAACATCCGGTGATAGGACTACTCCATGAGATGGGATCCCATCTGCCGAGAGTAGCGGGCCGTTGTGAGCGCAGCGGTATAGCTAGTCGGCCGTGAGGGATCCTGATTTTCAGGCTGATCGTCCCGTGGTTTTGGCGAGAGTGCCGATGATTTGCCACAACAAACGCCTGAGCCAGCAGATCAGGCGGCGGAAGTTACAGCCGACCGCGGCGAGAACGGCGCTGATGGCGTCGCCTTGGCGATGCCAGAGTTGGTTGCGGCCGATGCGGTGCTCAGATTTGAAGTGGCCGATGACCGGCTCGACGGCGGAGCGCCGTCGCAGCTCGCGCTTGATCTGTGGCGTCACCCGCCGCTTCTGTCCTGAGACAACAACCTGAACTTGTAATCGGGCGGTTGCCGCGATGGCCCTTGTCGAGGAGAGCGCGCTCGATAGTGTTGCCGATCAGCGCTTCCATCTCTGGGATGCGGTTGCAAGTGTGTGGGCGTCATAGGGGTTGCCGGGTAGCGCCTTCACATGGGTCACGAACTGCCCGTCGCGGGCCTGCGCCAGCGTGGTGGCGACCGAGACTTTGACACCGAACTCTCATAAGGCCGGTGCGCCTTGCCCTTGCCGATCGCTCCACCTCCGGCGCGTGCAGCGAGTAGAGCTTTGGGCCACGCTGGTGCCGCTTCTGCTCAAGCACTTGTCGCGCCCGCGCCAGCATGCGCTCCAACACGACCACACCGAGCAAGTCGGCGTTGCCGCCGAGTTTGCGGCCAATGTCGCGGATGATGTGGCCGAGATAGGTCTTGAGTTTCTTCAAGGGCCTGTTGTCGCGCTTGAACTGTTTGGCGTGGGCGTAGCGCTGGTGCTTGATCAGCGCGAACTTGCCCACGCTGGCATAGGACTGGCGCAGCTCATCGGCATCACATTCTTGGGTTGCGCCGTCGTATCGTTCCCTGGTTGCGTCGCTCCCTCCGATGCAATCAGGGGATCTCGCCTTGCGATTCGACGGAATCCTCAAAGATGAAATTGCAAGCTTTCGTGCAGTCAAAGCCCGAAAGCTTGCAATCTCAAAGCCAATCTCGCTCGGGAAATCGATTCTTGATCAACCGCTTGGACGGTTCTCCATGAACGACTAACTAGACACCCAGCAAAGAAGGACCGCAGGGCGTCGCATCGCTCGTTATGGCTAGGCTTTCCTTGTGACTTGCATGTCGCAATCGCCCTGAAGGATTCTACTGGTCGCGACTTCGAAGGCGCTTACATAGCCGCGATCGTGCATCTCCGATTAACATCCCCCTTCATGTCTCCTCCTGCGGTTTCACTTTGGGAGCTCCAGCCGACTCTTCCTGCGAAATCAACAAACCTTCTCGCCCCTGTAGTTGGCCAAGGTTTGGAGCAACTGCGGCATATAATCCTTTTTCATAGCGTCCGGCACTTTCGGATCGGCTAGCCATGTCATTTCCCGCTCGATTACCTCGATCGCGCGTTGCTTGTCACCACTCTCGTAGTAATACTGAGCGAGCGCCCCATGAGAATAGAAGTTGAGGCCATCGCTGGGTTGCCCTGGATTGCGGATATGTTCCGACACATCCCTGCCGATCGCAAAGCGTTCCGCACGCGGAAGGTGGGCCATATCGTTCTCCGGACCAAAGAGTTGTTCCATCACGGCGATCAGCCGACGCACAGCATCTGACTGTTTCTCAAGCGCATCTCGAACCTGTTGGCGTAAGACCTGGAAGCCGTTCGCCGTGTCGCGCATTTTGTGAAGCAACAGATCCGCATGAATCTCGCGGAACAGGAGACTGTCCGGCACGGCGGCAATGCCCTTCTCGACCGCCGAGAGCGCTGCCGGCCACTCCTTCGCTTCCATTGCCGGTTGAATTGTCTCGAGGATTGGGAGTTCGCGCGCAAAGCGCTGAACTGCCGCGATCCGTTTCGCATCCGCAGCTTTAGCTTGATAGCTGCTGCGCCAAGTGCCGTCGATAATTTTCGGCAAGGCGGCGTCGATATCGATCGCTGGATGACCGATAGCGGCAATGTGGCCGTCGCGGTCGACGACGAACGATGTCGGAATCCCAACAGAAGAACTCGCATCCATCCAAAGCTTGTTCATTTCGCCTGTACTATCGAACCCGATTCGATAGTTCAGATTTGGGACTTTTTCAGTCAACCATGCGTCCAACTTGGTGCGGGCCTCATCCGGCGTTGGTGCTATTTCACGGGCTGCGACTCCGACGACCTCAAGCCCCTCGTCTTTGTATTTTGCTTGCAGCTTTATCAGATGAGGCATCGCCGCCACACATGGGCCGCACCAAGTTGCCCAAAATTCGACGATGTACAGTTTACCGGGCTGGAAGTTCGTGAGGGGCTCGCCACGAAGCCAGTTCTCGACCTTGAGCGAAGGAGCCGGGGAATCCATGCATAGCGCCATGATTGTTTCCACTGTTACGCGACCTTGTCGTCGCTTCGCCCGAATAGCAATCACCGTTCCAGCTGTCCACGCACGTTAAGCTACATGACAAAACTTTGAAGAACATCCACACGCCCAGTAGCATCCACTGTGTGTAACCTGACGTGGTTTGCGTCGGCGTCGGATTTCAGGCACGCATCGCGACCTTCGTGCCGCTGAGGATCGTCTTGCGAATGCGCATCAGCGAGCCGCGCTGCGCCACTAGGAGGCGCGCGAGAAGCCGGATGGTGCCCGCTGACCGACAAATTCCAACGTCAGCGCGACGACGAACTCGCCTCCCTTTAAGATCGGCCGGTCCGTTTGAGATGCGCCCTCTTTCCAAGCCATTCGCAAGCTGGAATCGAACGGCGGGGCCGCAGTAGTTGAATCCCCCGCCGATTTCACGTCGGTAAGGTCGGCAACTGCGATCTCGTTCGTCTGGCATGTCCCCGCATTTTGCGACGAAGTCGCTAAGATACGTAAGCTTGAAGAGCTAGCCGCCTGCTAATCCTTGTAGGGTCCCTAAAGGCAACCGGCCAGATTCATCACCCTAAATTCGGCACGTCCATGCTTGTGGCGATGGCGTTGCTGGCGAGCACGCTAGCGGGGCGCGCCACTCGATCGGTTGAGATCTTCAACCAGCAGTCATTCCGCTTGGCGGCCTAACCCGGCAGAAGCTCCACTTATCAACCCGGAGAATCTGTTCAGGCAACCGGGACCAGCTCTGGTTGCGCTGCTGATCGAGACCTTGCCATTCGGTGCGGCGTTAAACGATTTTGCTCCCAAAGGCGGGACTGCGATCAATCTATTCGTGCGCGATCTGCCGCGTTTTGTCGGTCGATATCGACCTGCGCCCGTCGCCGGCCGGCCGGTATCGCTGGCCGCGATCGGGCATGAAAAGAATGGCTGTCGCCATGGCAAGGCAATTCCGGGCGCTTGAGGTGAATGAGGAGGTGAACCGCGCGGAAAGCATCGTTGCCAAGATCCGTGCTTCCGAACGTCGAGGGAGGCTCTGATTTTACGGAGACACAAGTCGTCTCGTTTTCCGACCTCTACGCGGGAAAAATCGTCGTCACCCTTGACCGCAACATCCTCGCGATTTTTTGATACCCGCGATCTTCTGGCGAATGAGGGCATTATAGATTGCCCCATCCCCACAAGCGCACCAACACTGCCAAACACGAGTCGCCCGGAGCGATCGAGGCGAAATGAAGAGAGGACCCTCGCCGCGGAATGCTGAACACGACGCGCAGGAATGTTGTATCGATGGCAGCAGTCTGCACCAGCGTGCTCATCTTATGAAGCGGCCGATAATCAGGATTTGCACGCCGGCCTGTGACGCCGCGCGCAGCCGATCGCGCAACGCCGGTCCCTTGGTCGGACAATTTGGTGGCGGCACGAGCTCAAAACGGCAGTCCGCCGTGACATCGTCCCCCAGCCCGGTCATGAAAGCCCGCAATCGCTTTTCTTGAACGGCCAGATACGTGTCGATCCTGGTGAGTGATCAACCAAATAACGGCGGATCACAGCTACGGCCGGGGACTCTCGTGAGCGGAGCGTGTGGCCGAGACAGTGATCGCTAGCGGAAATCTGCGCCTGTCAGCACAAAGAGCCAATCACCACTGAATCCGTTGGGCCGGCTTCTCGGCGCTATCGCCGCGGTTTCGTTGATGTCAGCTCTGTTCGGATCGAGTGCACCGAACGGCGACTTCGATGGAAGTGTGCGTCATAGAGAGGACGGCGAGCGCTCCGGGTCCGTGATCCAGTCATCCTCACTCGATGTGACGTTATCAGCCCATCGGCAAACCTTCCTCCGCGGGTCCGGGCGCGGTCACTCTCCCGGCTCTGCATCGACAAATCCGGCCACAGCGTGGCCGCTCAGACAATGGCAGCGGCCGGGCAGGCGATCATCTTGCCGAAACAGGCAATTTCCTGTGGCCTGCGCCACGTGCGCATTCTGTCAGAATACAAGCGCGCTTCATGTCTGAAACGCGCCTCCGACTCTCTCGGAAAGCCACGTTGCGCAAAGAAAGACGCGAGCGCGCTCCTTCTACAGTGCTGGCCCAAATCCTGCAACGGCTCTCCGCGCCAGAAAGTTTAGCGGCGGCAACAGGATGGGAGTCGTGTTTGG
Organism: Bradyrhizobium sp. JR4.3; assembly: GCF_040547695.1. Taxonomy (NCBI): domain Bacteria; kingdom Pseudomonadati; phylum Pseudomonadota; class Alphaproteobacteria; order Hyphomicrobiales; family Nitrobacteraceae; genus Bradyrhizobium; species Bradyrhizobium sp. JR4.3. The sequence goes on from NZ_JBEPQF010000013.1 coordinate 81,876, forward strand.
GCCTCGATCTGTCAATCGACAATGCGGTTGCCGCACCGGAGGTCGCCTGTTTGCACCCCGCTGGGACAACGGAAGACGCCACCGCTTGCCGCCCCCTCGCGCGGCATCGGTCATGTCATCGAAAAGCTGTTTGCAGAAGAGCGCCGGCGCATCCTTATTTGCACGGGGCAACCCTTTGGTGGCGGGCGATGTCCGTCGGATTCGGAGACAGACAACCATGTCCACGTCGATCTAGGCAGTCGTCGGACGGTGCCGCACGCAACTGCCGAGGTCGCGGAACGGCTTGCTGGCGCACAGCTACACGCATTGATCCACAATGCCGGCATTTCGCCATAGACACCGGACCGTACCCGACAGACGTCGTTGACGGCGTTAGTCGAAGCCTGGACGAGGCTGTTCCGCCTCAATCTGCTCGGCCTGATCCTGCTCCCGCAAGACCTCTTCCCGAATCTGAAGGCGGCCTCGGCATCGGTCGTCGACATGACTTGATCGGCGCCTTGCCGCGCGCACCGTTTTCCAGCACCGCCAATGCCTCTCGCGTCAAGGCTGACGGTTGCTTCCTCAATCTGAAGCGAGGCGTGAATAGATGATCGATGAACTTGATCTGCGAACCTTCAAGCCGCATCCGCAACGCGCCGCCGTGCTCGGCGAAGTGCACGCGCGCCCTTTCACGCAGCTTGTTTCGCCATTCAGCGTGATCCACTTCGCTGTTCTTGCGCAAGGCGAGGCGGCCGCAAGCGATCGCTGCCGATTTATCGATTTCTGCCTGGAGCGCAATCTTCCGCCGCCTGAGCAATTGGCGAAACATCATCAGATTGTCATCGGGCCCGCTATGCTACGTTGGGAGCAGCATTCGGAATTTACAACATTCACCTGGATCTGGACTAACGGAAATGGTCCTGCCGCTCACCCATTCGAGAAGGTTGATGATACCGTCCGATCGCTGATCCGCGCGTTGCGGCAGACGGGTCAATTGCTGGTCGCGATCAGGTTAGAAGTGGAGCAAGGCGCCTCGCCGACCAAGCGCGCCGAACAGATTTTTGACAAGAATAGCCTGGCCATGGTTGCCACAAAGAGCGGTGCAGGCGTTGCCGCCTCAGACTTCCACGTGGACGAAAACGGCTTCACGAAAATCCTCGTCTGCGACCTCGGATTGACGTCGCACGATCTCGGAGCGCTGGTGCAACGGCTCCTGGAAATCGAGACCTACCGTCCGTTGGCGCTGCTTGGCCTGTCAGCGGCCCTCGAGCTTGCACCGTCTGTTGATCGCATCGACCGCCGTCTTGTTGAAGCTCTCGAAAAAATGCAAAGCGGTGAGGGGCTGCAATTCAACAACCATCTGCTTGCCGAGCTGACCGCGTTGGCCGCCTCCTTCGAAAGAGGCGCGACCGGTAGCCTGTTTCGCTTCGGCGCCAGCAGGGCCTATAACGAGCTGGTCCAATCGCGACTATCCATCATTGAAGGTACTGATGTGTCGGGCTATCCGAGCTGGTCGTCGTTTCTGGCGCGCCGCATGGCGCCGGCGATGCGAACCTGCGTGACCGTGGAGGATCGCCAGGCAGCTCTGTCGGTGAAGCTAGCGCGTGCCGCCGATCTGTTGCGAACCCGTGTCGACGTCGAGATCGAACAACAGAATCATGACCTGTTGCAGGCTATAAACGAACGCACGAGGCAGCAACTTCGGCTGCAATGCACGGTCGAAGGATTGTCGGTCGGGGCGATTGGATATTACGTGGTCAGTCTGTTTAACTATCTTGCCGAGGGCGCGCACGATATCGGACTGCGAGTAAAGCCCTCGCTCCTAACCGCAGTCTTCGTGCCGATCGCGGTCGGCGTGATCTGGTTGGTGATTTACAAGATCCGAAAGCGACACTTCAAGCACGACGAGGCGCCCTCGGTATCTCGTAACTAATGCCCCTTGGGGAATCAGTGCGTCCGTCCTACGAAGTTCGTATAGTCGTGGTGCGACGCTGCCGCCAGAGCCCCGACGGGTTAGCCCGTAATTGCGCTTTAATTGATCGGGATAGCGGGACGTCTCGCGACGCGACCCTTCCCACACTACCTGGCATACACGGGTCCGTACCGCGGCGGTTCGACTGAATTAAGCTGGCCGAGAAACCAATATTCGGAGAGACCGCGAGCGTCAAAGAAGTGGTTGCGCAGGGCGTGCTGGACCGCCGGTGCCCGGACATTCGCCAGAGCCCCGCCGGCGAACCGGCGGCAATCGATGCGGGAACTTCGCGATGCCGAGGCGGCGAAGCTCCATGAATCGCTTGTGCCGGTTCTGCCATTGTCGCTGCGATGACTGCGAACATAGATGTTGCAGTTCCCTGCATAGCAGGGAGAACCGATGGCCTCGACGTGTCAACTCCTTGTCGAGATCGTCGAGCACGAAATTACCGAGGACGGGCGAGAGCGGCCCACCCTGAGCGGTTCTTCCACCGGTCTGATCAGACCGTCCTCCAGTACGCCGGCGTTCAGGATTGCCCGGATGAGGAGCACAAAATCGCCCTCTCCGTCTGCTGAAATTGCGGCGACACCATGCGATGTATCGCGCCCGGCTCCTGAGCAAGGTCATGCCCCGCCCGGACCAGCCGGGCGAGGCATTGTGGATCGGGTCAGTCGCCGTTGCGACGGCGGGGCGGGACCCGATCAGGCTGAAGCCATCACCTTCCTCGTCGACGAAGAGGTTGGCGAAAATCGGAGCGGTGCAGCTCGGATCGTCGAGCTTGAGACCCAGATAATCGCGACCCTCGTTGGAGCGCTTGGACCAGGCGGCCCCGATCACACGGCCGACATAGACCCGGTGGCTGGGGCGTTGTCGCCCGAGCGGCTGTTTCGGGGACGACCCGGACATTCCTGGCTTGAAGCGAGAGGGTGACGATTTCGCCGTTGACGGGGCACAACATACCCGCCGGCATTGATCCACTCCTGGGGACAGTAAGCGAGCGAGCTAGCATCGAGATCTAGGACCGTTGCGTCTTATCGCCTCGCGCGTGCCAGTCGGCCGGCCTCATTCCGTCTCTCCGATCGGATCACGACGCATTGCGTCGAACACGGCTGTGTCGTTCTTCGGAGCAATCTCCTAAGGTGCTGAAATCAGGCTGTGCGAAATGAGTTTAGATTGCCGCTCGTGCTCTCGGCGAGAAGTGGCAATCGTTTTGCAGTTGCTCACTGACCCCTATGATCGGCTGGACCGTCTTCCTTGTCGCTCCGCGAGCGGACGCCAGCACCTTCGCATCGCCGCAAGTCCGCGCATCCAGTCGCCCCCATTCCTCGCATACGCAAAGGATCACTTGATCGTCTCGGGATGGATCAGCTCGACCACTCCGCTTCGGCTCTCGTCCGCAGTCCGTTCCTGTTTTTGGAAACAAGTTGCCCTTCTTCGGAAAGTCTTTTCCCGACGTTCTGGCTTGACGAAACGGGATTGGGGCCGTGTGCTGCCATTTGGGCGAGCAAGCTTTGGCTTCATTCCACGGCGCATCCACACGTCGCGTTCCTCGGCAGCCGTTAGAACCAGCGGCATCGCGTGGATCGGCTCGACCACACCGTTTGCGCGCGGTGGTCAGCAAGCTTTAAAGCTGGCGGGCTCGTCGGACTGGATGATCCGCACCCCAAAAGGATTGCTGCACTATCTTGGACTAGAACTACTCGGGAACCTTCCTAGGGTCTGTTTGGATTCATCTTGAATTTATCACGGCGGCGGTGAGATTGATCATTGCTTCGAAGCTGATGTCAGTTTTGTCGGCTCGCATGGCGATCCGCTTGAATTCCTTGAGCTTGCAGAAGAAGTTTTCGATCAGATGTCGCCATTTGTAGATTTCGGCGTCGATGGCGAGAGGTTTTGCGCGCCGCGGGTGCTGAGAGATGACGATCTTGGCGCCGCGTGCGTCGAGGTCGGCGATGATGGCGTTGCTGTCGAAGGCCTTGTCTGCAATCAGCGCATCGAAGGTCAGCCCTTCGATCAGTGGCGGGACGCCGACCGTGTCAAAGCGCTGTCCTGGCAGCAGCACGAAGCGCACGAGATTGCCGAGCGCGTCGGTCAGTGCCAGGATTTTGGTGGTCATTCCGCCTTTTGAGCGGCCGATGGCCTGGTTTTGCGTCCCCCTTTTGCGCCCTGTCCGTGGCGGTGGACCTTGACGATGGTGGCATCGACCATGGCGTACCCATGTCCGGCTCGTCTGAGACCGCATCAAACATGCGCTTCCAGACGCCCGCCTTCGCCCAGTCGCGAAAGCGCGTGTACACGGTTATCCAGTTGCCGAAGGCGCGCGGCAGATCGCGCCACGGACTGCCCGTGCGGGCAATCCACAGCACGGCTTCGACAAACAGCCGGTTGTTATTGCCGCTCCGGCCGGGATCACCCGGCTTGCCAAGACAAAGCGGCTCCATCTTCGCCCATTGGGCGTCAGTCAAAACGAATCGGTCCATCCCAAGCTTGAATCATAACCAAGCCAGAATGAGAATCCTGAATCCAAACAGACCCTAGTGAACGTAGCTGTTCCGAAATTTGCATTCCCTGGGCCAAGGGCCCTGACGCTTATCTGATAGCGATGGCTGCCTTACGAGGGCTCCGGGCCGGGGGGTTGTACGTTTGTAGCGTGCCGCAGGGAGCACTGGTTTGACGATGTCGCAACAGAAGCCAATGACCTGATTACATTGGGGCGCTGGAAGGAAACGCGTAAACGAGGCAGCAGATTCATCGAAGCCTTTCCATAGCGAGCTGCAGCGACTTCGGAATGCGCGGCGCCTTTCCGGCTGAGTCGAACGCCACGCGTACCCGCGCCGCGACGAAGGAGATCGTCGCCGCGCCTGCATTCCTGCAGCAAGGCAATCGACGCGCCCCTCACCTCTTGCGGAACTGTGACGAGTCAAGAAGGTCCAAGACCGCCGGTGGTACAAAATCGATTGTCATGGAGCTCACAACGAAGGCAAAGCCGGGCGCATCATTCTTGGTTTCTTTAAGTAGCGCTCGCTGATTCGTTCCGAGCAGGCGCAAGTAGTTCGTTCTGCCGCGTTCCATGAAGCGCAAGACATTTGCGTGATAAACAATCTGCCCGGAGTCGGATCATCGAAATAGACCCGAACCTGCATATGATGGCGGCCGTCGCGAATTTCGCCATCAAGAGAGGGCTGTCACTGTGCGGTTCCCTTACTGCCCTTTCGGCACCCATTGTCTCGCACAGAGGCCGAGATCAGCGCCGTCGACCATGACGCGCACGCCCTGCCCGGCTTCCTCATCCATACCGATAATCGGCGGTTTGAGGCCGGCGGCCGGCACTATTGCGGCGGCCACCGGATGATGGCTCGATAGCGCCAGGCGTCCGGCGAGCGCAAATACGCCAGCGGGAATATCGGCTGCATTCGTCACGTCGAGATCCGGCGGCGTGAGCGTGCCGATCTTGTTCAAGATGAGATGATCGACTTCAGTGAGGCGCTCGATCACGTCGCCCGAATTGAGCAGCACTCTGGACACGAATATCGTGCCGAGGCCACTGCCTGCACGAGGAGCACGGTCGCATGCACCACTGGCGCGTAGAGCCGCGCCGGTGATCAGGCTCTGGTCGGTCTCAGAGCGCCCGTCGATCACGGTGCCGTCGACGGAGCAGCGCTCGCCGGGCGGCCGCAAGAGCACGATGTCGCTGGATCGCCGCCGGCACCTGCGAGATCTCAACGGGCCCGACGAATTTGGCTACTGTCTCCGCTTTCAGCACGGCGAGATTGCCGCGACCGCGCGCCTCCGCCGCCGCATGTTCTGCTCCAAGACGCGGCCGACCAGCAGCAAGGTAAGCAGCATGATCCCGCCTCGAAAGAAGCGTGCGGCATGATGAATGGTGTCCACCACGGACATGCCGAGCGCCAGGATAACCAGGATCGCAAGCGCCAGCGCCTGCACAATCTCGGCGTCTGATCGCTTTCACCCGGCCGACGTTTCTCCTCCGCGACTTGGCCGTCGAACGTCTTTCGGCCGGCCTTTTTGTCCCAATCAAAGCCACGGGCCCCGTTTCCGGCCAAGAGGATCAGAGCTGCCAAAACGGGGCGCCAACTGCTGCGGGCGGAGTTGAGGCCCAAAACGAGCAACGGATTGCGCCAGCGCAACGTGCCTCCTCAGCGAAGTCGTTAGACCATCCGGCAGTTGAAGGAGAAACAGATGAGATCGGATCTGGCGCAATCGTACGGTCACGAGAGGCTTCCCCGCTACACAAGCTATCCGACCGCGCCGCACTTTTCGCCAGCGATCGGCGAACCTGATTACCGGATGTGGCTCGGATCCCTGCCGCCCCGCCAGCCGGCCTCGATCTATGTGCACGTTCCGTTCTGCCGGTCTATGTGCTGGTACTGCGGTTGCCACACCTCGGTCACCAAGAAAGACAACCCCATCGCAGTCTATACATCCGGTCTGCGAGCGGAGGCGCACCTAATCGCGGAAACTATCGGCCACCGCCTTCCTATCTCGCACATAAATTTCGGCGGCGGCACGCCGACGATCATGACGCCCGAAACCTTCGCCGATCTCATCGGCGCGCTCCGCTTCTCGTATTTCGTGTTGCCCGATGCCGAAATCGCCGTGGAGATCGATCCGCGTACCCTGACCGAGCCGATCGCGGCGGGTTTGGGCTACAGCGGAGTCAATCGCGCGAGCCTGGGGGTACAGAGCTTCGATCCTGTTGTGCAGCGCGCAATCAACCGCGTGCAGACATTCGAGCAGACCGCCACGTGCGTTGAGCGCCTGCGGCGAGCCGGCGTGGGCCGGCTCAACTTCAATCTTATCTGCGGTCTGCCGCTTCAGACCATGCAATCGTGCCTAGACACGGTCGCCAAATGCATCGAACTCCGGCCGGATCGCTTGTGGGTGTTCGGTTACGTGCATATGCCCTCCTTCAAGAAGCATCAGCGCAAGATCGACGAACACGCCCTCCCCCAAACAGTCGAGCGCCATCTTCAGTCGGAATTGATTGCAGAAGCCCTGGTCGACGCGGGCTACGTGCGCATTGGTTTCGACCACTTCGCCCTCCCCCGCGACAATCTTGCCACGGCGAAGCGCGAAGGGCGGCTGCGTCGGAACTTCCAGGGTTACACCGACGACACCCCCGAAACGATCATCGGGCTAGGGGCAAGCGCCATCGGCAGGATGCCGCAAGGATTTGCACAGAATGTCGTGGTAACCCGTGATTACCTGGCGCGCATCGCCGAGGACCGGCCCGCCACCCTCAAGGGGTATGCCTTCACGGGTGACGATCGCTTCCGAGCCGATCTGATCGAGCGACTGATGTGTGACATGGCCCTCGACCTGTCGAAGATCGCTCGATCGCATGGCCGTGATCCGAAGTCGGCCGTTGTCGATCGCTCGCGGCTCGATCGCCTCATTGCAGACGGCGCAGTGACGATGGACGGCGGCGAGCGACTGTTCGTCAGGAAAGGCGCCGAGTTTCTCGTCAGGACCGTAGCGTCCGCATTCGATGCTCATCTGGCGCGGCCAGTGGCGACTCATAACCGCACAGTATGAGGCTCCTGGAGCGCCCACACTAAAGCGTGATCAGATTAGGTTAGATTGCCGCTGTTGCGACGGTTGTTGAGCAAGCTGCGAAGTCGATCGGCTACCGTCGGTCGCGACTAACCGGTCCAGTTTCTTGCGCGTCTCGGAACGATCACGGAGCCTGGCGGATATGTCCTTCCGTCTCACGACCTCTATTGGGGCCGCGTACGCGGCGTAGGCTTCCTTCAAGAAGACAAGATCGAGGAGGCGAATTTGCGGCTCGATACCCGCAAAAGCTACCATCTCGCCTTCGAGTCGGGCGTCGTGTCCCCTTTCGCACTTGCGGATACCGCATAGCAAACAACATGGTCCCAGCCGGCGATTTCGAAACCGATCGAGAGATACAGATCAAGGATCGTCCGTTCGATGCCCGCTTGGAGAACCAACTCAACCAGGAGCAGCTGTCCATACGCTATCGCTGACTTGTCCCAACTTTCATCCAGTTCTGAGTTCACCTCGGGCGCTCCATGAACCGGCAGGCAAAAGACTGGGTGTCGATACCAGCCGCCACCAGGGGCAGCAGCTCCGTCAGGTCATCCATCGCAATGCAACTTGACCGATGCATCGTCAGCGGCATCATTCACAAGCTGCAATCGGGTGCACGATGGCGTGATTGTCCACTTGAATACGGCCCTGACACGACGACTACAATCGCTTCAATCGCTGGGCCAAGCGAGGACGATGGTGCGCAATCTTCGAAGCGCTGGCCAAGCCTGGCGAAGACGGCTTCGTGCTGTCGCTCGACTAGACCAAGATTAATACTCACCGGTGTGCCTCCGGCGGAAAAGGGGGAGCACAATCAAGCAATCGGCCGCTCGCGCGGAGGCCGTACGACAACAATCCGTGCGCTGAGCGATCCGCTCTGCCGGCCGGTCGTCCTGCATCTGACTCCAGGCCAGGATGCCGATATCGCTGCGGCTCCCGATCTCGTGGCACTCGCGCTACCCATGAGCGCGCTCCTCGCCGACAAAGGGTATGACGGCGACAAGCTTCGCGGCGAAATCATTCGGCGCGTCGCCAAGCCCGTAATCCCCAATAAATCCAACCGTGTCGTCATCCATCGCTTCAACAAACGCGCCTACAAAGGCCGAAATGTCATCGAACGCTGCTTTTGCAGGCTCAAGGACTTCCGGCGCATCGCCACGCGATATGACAAGCTCGCCCGTAATTTTTTGGCCGCTGTTCATCTCGCTGCTCTCGTCGCATATTGGCTCAATTGAGTCTGGACCCTAGCACTACTTTGGCAGAATGTGTTTGCGCCACTGTTTTTCAAGGATTTGCTTTCGGCAATATGGGCACTGCTGAGACGGCGGCCGAAGGATGAGATCGACGATGGCGTGACGTACGGCGGGCATGGTTGGTTGAGGCGGAGGCCCGTTGATTCTTTTTTTTCCGCCCCGCGTATGCGAGGCGATGATGTTGCAGGAAGGCGTAGGCAATCATTGTCATCAGGGCGTGGCGATGAAGACCTTGCCATGATCGCCCTTCGAAGTGATCAAGTCCAAGCTCCTCCTTCAACTGCTGATGCGCCTGCTCACAAATCCACCGTGCCTTGATCGTTGCGGCCAGCGTGCGCAGATCCGTCGCCGCCGGAAGATTGGCGAGATAGTATTTCTTCTCCCCAGAGGCACGTTGCTCGCCAATGAGCCAGGCTTCGTCTCCTGGGAGATGCTGCTGACCTTTATCCCATATCCGCTGCGGAGGGCCGTCGGCAGTCCGGACACGGAGAGCAGCAAATCGGGCTTTGAGCCGACCTTTCGTCCCGCTACGCCAACTCACGGTTTTCCATTTGGCGCTGGCCAGCATTTGTTCTGCCGCAGTCGATAAGGTATCTGGCACGTGGTGCTTTCGTGGTTTTCCGCGGACTTTGGTAATCGGCCAAATGAGCTTCACATCGACCGGATACACTTTCAGGTGCCGCGGGATGCCAACAGCCCAGACCAGCCCGCGCTCTGTTAGCCCCTGTCGAAACGGTGCGCTAAGTCCGCATCCTGCATCCGCCAGCACACATCCAAAGCGCACGTTGGCTGCCATCGCGCGGTCAATCTCGGCCAAAGCAATCTCCGGCTTGGACCGTGGCGTTCGGTGTTCGACTGGCACGCGAGCGCGCTTCAAACGAGACACGTCGCTTGTCCAACTGTCAGGCAGAAAGAGACGTAACGCGACCATCACTGGCACTTCGCCGCGCGCAAGCGTTAAAGACACCGGCATTTGGCAATTGGCCGTTTTACCGAGAGCCGACGCGTATTGAGCTGCAACACCGACCGAGCGCTCACCCTTCTTCGGCAGTGAGGTGTCATCAATAACCAGCACCGCATCCCTGCCGCCGACAAGTCGATCCGCCTGGTTGAGCAGTTCTGTCTCCAGCGGCATCGCGTCCCAGACACCGTCCGCAATGAAATGGTGCAACTGGTCGTAGTTGCTCGTGGCAAGGCGTTCCGCCATCGGCTGAACGCTCTTGCGATCGCCAGGACCGATCAAACCAGCAACATACAGAGGACACATCCGCTGCCGGGTCTTATGACCCAGCCCGTCCAAGAACGGCATCAGCCAGCGTTCAAGTTCGTCTTCCCATCCAACCATGGTCAGCCCTCCAAGAGCCGACCACCCATGAATCATTGAAAAATCGATTCGGGAATCCTATAAAACGCGACAAAATCAACATTCTGCCAAAGTAGTGCTAGGCTAGTTGCGGAGATACAGGAAGATAGAAGAGAACCGACGAATTCAGGGGCCCCGAAGCTGCTGTTTCCTGCGCCCAAAGGGTACACGCGATTCTTTACCCTGAGGACGGGCAACCGGCTGCCAGGCTGCGAAACAGAACCTGCGCTGAGCCTGTCCTTGATACAGTCACGCTCTTAGAGCCTTGACCTAGTGAACCTCCTCGAATTGTTGCACAGCTGTAGTGGGCTCGGAGCCACGAGATGTCAGATGGAAGCACGTCAACTCCGCTCGTTTCCGGACGACTACAACCGGCAAGCCATCCATCTGGTCGCATCGGGCGGCCACTCGATCGCATCGTGGAGGGAACTTGGCCTGCGCGACTCCGTGTTATAGCGCTGGGTGAGAACGACGTGGGCCGGACCGCGGCGGCGCGGCGCCCCACGACGCAGGCGACGCTGCCCTTGACGGACCGCGCGGCGGAGATTGCTCGTTTGCACGAGCGGTTGCGCATGGAGGGCGATATTTAACAGGTCATTGGGTTGGGCGCCGAGCGTTGACGACGATGGCGAGCGAGTTACGATGAGAAGGTTCACCTTGTCGAAGTCGCAAGGTCTGCGGCGTCGCGCGCGCCGGCACGGGCTGGCTCACAGCCTGCTGTTCACTTGAAGTCGACAAGCGCGCCAGGGTCGGCTGGGCGGCGATTCCATGCCAGCTCTCGTTCCCGTCGAGATCACGTCCGATCTCAAGCGACGCGCCACAATCGTCCTGTTCCCCACCTGCGCAGCGTGCAAGGGCTGGAGTCATGGAGATCGAGCTTCGGCGGCGGCTGTCGCGTTCGACTTGACCGTGACGGGGACGTTGAGGCGCTGCAGTGAGTTCTTGAGCTGCTGCGGCGACGATGATCCGGATTCCGAGCGGCGTCACGGCTTGGATCGCCGCTGGCCACACCGACATGCGTCCCGCCAGACGAAGCCTGGCTCTTACAGTTCAGGAGATTCTGAACCGCGATCCGCACGTTGGCGATCTCTACATCTTCCGAAAACGCCGCGGCGATCCGCGCAAGATCCTCGGCACGAGGCAATAGGCATATCGCGGCAGGTTAATCGGCCGTCGGCGTCAGCCGGCGCGGTATCGAGCTCAGCGGCGGTCTCCTGCAATCCGCGAGCTCGCGACTTCGCGCACGAGACTATACGGGTCATTGACGAGGCTATAGATCTGAGGCGCTGGCGCACGGCTTGCGACCTCGAGGCGGATGCGCCAGTCAGGATCATGCAGCAGCAGCGACACAAGCTGCATAGGTAGTCGTCGGGCTATCTCCAGTCTTACCGACGCCTCACGATCGTCGATCATGCGGAGCAACCATTCGTTGGGAATGCGCTGCGCCACAACACGGCGGACCTCGGCTTCCTCGTCGTCCACCATTCGGAGGAGCAGCATAGGCTCGATCCGGCTCGCGACGACAAGGCGAACATAGTAATATTCGTCTGAGGCCATGGGCAGCAATTCTTCACCCTCGAGCAGGCTCGCCACCCGCTTCCTCAGCTCGGGATTCGGATGCTTCCGTAGTTGCAACACGCAGCGTCTAGGCAGGCGAAGCATCGCATTCCATTGCACCTTTTCATTGGGATCATCGATCAGCGACTGCAGCAGAAAGACACTCGCAAACTTCGCCGCGATTGCCCTTACCTCAAAATGCGGATGGCTGAGATGGCCGTCGGCGAGATCCGGATTGCACTCGAAGAACCTCTCGATACCGCGGGGACAACGGTCGTTGACGCAGGCGTGCTTGAGCCGGCATCCGCCGATTCCGCTCAGTGCAAGATGCTCGCATGATGCGCAGTCAAGCCGGTTGCCCTCCCAGTCAAGAGCCTTGTCGATGTCATCAACCATTGTCCTGCCCACATAGGTCAGGCACGCGCAGCAACGACTTGGGTCCAAATTTTGTCGGAGGTAGCGAGCTCCAGAGGTTTTCCGAGCGCCGGCCCTGCGCCTGCATCTGAATGGCGTGATCGTAGAAGCCGATCGTCCCGTCCATCGAGCTGCCGACCAGCGCCTGCAGAGTCTTTGAGCCAACGGCTTGGAAGCTCTCGACGGTAACGTCAAGGCCATCGCCCCGAGACGACCCAAGCTTTACGCCAAGCTCGAGAGGCATACAGTTGAGGATCTGTGACCCCACGGCGATCCTCAATTTGGCCGTCTCGGGCTCGGCGGCTTGCGCCGAAATGACCCAGCAAGCGGTTAGCGCCATGACCAGCATCATTCGTGCCAAAACGTGCATGCGAACCTCCGTGGCTGTTGGGAGAGCGTTACCAGGGTTCGTGGGCAGGCGAGGGCCGCCAGACCACGAGCCGGTTTTCGGCGCGGTCGACGATGGCATCGAGGACAACAACAAGGGCGGAGAGAACGATGATTCCAGCAGATACCCTGGCGGCATCGAGGACGGCCTGGCCTGCGCAGCCGGATTGACCGCGCGCGCCCTGAAAAGGGTTGAAGAATGCGACGAAGAGAACCCGCGTCCCACCAGCCAGGAAAGACAAGACTGTCTCCTGCCGAATGGACTGCACTGCTTGGGAGGAGCGAAATTGTTGTGGCCCCCAAAAAAGAGCTCCTAGATCGCATCGAAGACTGCCTTACAATCGAGTGTTCCTTGTCGCCACACAGCAACCGTCAGGACCGACCAGACGCCAGCTTGCAACTCATCAACCTTACAGTTGTTGTCGCATGGACTTCTTGATCTCGATCAGCATCAAATAAGAAACCGGACTTGCGTTGAACAGATGCATCGACACAGATCGTCTGAAGACATTGCGCGCAGGAATGAATTATCCGTTCTAAGCACGAGCTGCGGCCGCAAGCCCTTCTACCGCTCTCGGCATGTTGTGCCGTACTGATCTGATTTTGATCGCACGGACCTAAACGTTTGTGACGCCGGTATTGGGCGGCGAGTTGTCGCGGCCCTCGCCAGTATCTACGGCAGGAATTTCAGCCAGCATCGCAGGACCCCTAATCGCTATGGCCCGGCGCTCGTGGCACGCGTATTTCTGGAAGAGGCGCGACCTTGTACGGGAATTTCTCTCCGAGAGATGAAACTGACGTGGAACCAGGGGGGCAACAGCTATACTGTCTACGCCGCCGCGATATTTCTGTCGGCGAATATCACCGGAACGAGCTCACAAACACGGGAATCGGCCATGGCGCCGATCTGGGCGTGAGCCGGGGACCGGCGTCCAAAATTTGATCCTCTGCAGGTTTGGCCGTTGAGCTGTCTGCTTTGAGCTGAAGGTCTTTTGATTGTTAGGCCTTGTCCGCGCCACCGGCCCGATCGTGCTGGATGCGTTGAACAGCGGCCGTCAAGTCGAGATAGTTGAAACGTCATTTGCAGGTATTCGGCATGCAACATCAACCAGAATCTGTTCTCGGCAGCAGCTCCGATCGTTGGCTGACGTTCCACAGTGGTCTGGGAGAGCCGCTCCGGGCGCGTTGCGCAACAGCGGCGATGTGTCAGGTCTGCGATCTCCTCATCACTGAGGAGAATTGAGTCACACGCCAGACGAGGTCTTCGCACTGTTTTGGTAGGACGAACTTGCCCATGCGCAAGCGCTATGTTCATCCTCTTGACCTAGGCAATAACTTCCCGTCCACCCTGCAACAGACTCATTTCGAAAGACACCGCCATGCAACCGGCTGCGTTACTATCACGCTCCGCGGCACTGCTCACCGAAGCACAGGTTTTCCTCCCTGAAATTGGACGTACCGTCGAATGGCGCGAACCTGTTACGCGGACGACTTGTACATTGCTGCACTATATCAACCCCGACCCCTTGCTCAACTCAATGACTGTCCAGTTACTGGCAAACAGCGACTAGCTAGATTGGTCAAGATTGAAGCGCCAAGGCGAATGATGATCTGTCCTTGTTGAGATGTGCGTTCGCGGCATTTGGATCTGCAAGGCCGGTGCGAGCGCTTTGCCGAAGACATCTTCGAAGATCGGCCCCGGATCTTGACAGCCGAACATCGGGTGCAGTGGATGATGGGCTGGAACGAAATCCTCCAACCGCTTCATCGTGAACAGCTGCTCCATGAACAGTCGCTCCCGCGCATCGAACCGTTTCGCCAAGGTGGATTAGCAGTCTATCTTTAGCGTAGATATTTCAGCAGCCTGCTAGGCGCCTGCCGCCACGTGCGGGCGACGTCGGCATCAACCGGCGGGCAGATGCGCCAAGGGCAACAACCGCGCCTGACGCAAGGCCGCCAGATCAGCCGAGCCGGTGCAGAAGCAGGCGACGGCCAAGTGGCCGATGACGATCTCGAAATGCGCGACAACCGCGCGGTGAACACCGTCGCCGCGCAGCACGCCGGCCGCCTTGCCCGGCAATGTCCGCGGCCAGGCGGATGGCCTTGGCGAGGTCGACGCCGTCGCAGATCCCGCCCGCCGCGATCAGCTTCACCGTTGGCAGCGCTCGACTTACCCGCTCTCCAGTAACAACGATGCGACAAGCGGCGGCGTGACGTATCGGAACGGCCGGCCAGGGTCTTGGACCGGATAATGACGCTTGGCCCTGTCCGCACTCTTCGAAAAAACCACAAGCCAGTAACGCAACGCCGGGCAACTTACCCAGACAACTGGTCTCCACCAGGCCGTGATCCTAACCGCCGGTTCCGCACGACCAGTGTTGAATGTCGCTGGCAACCGAGACTAACCTGGAATCTGCACCGGCAGTGCGGAATAACCGTGCACAAAATTAGATTCAACTCGCTCCGGTTCGCCGACCACCTTTACCTCCAGAGATCGGTTCAGCATCTCCTCCCACAGGATTTTCAGCTGCAGCTCTGCGAGATGCCTACCCACGCAACGGTGAATCCCAAATCCAAATGAGAGATGTTGTCGTACATTTTCTCGATCAATGATGAAGCTGTTGGGGTTCGCAATGACTTCGTCGTCTCGGTTGCCAGAGATATACCACATCACAACTTTATCGCCTCGCCTGATTTGCTTGTGGCCTATCGCCAAATCGTCCACAGCCGTCCGGCGCATGTGCGCGATAGGCGTTTGGTATCGTATAATCTCGGATACCGCACCGGGCAGTAGCGAAGCATCATCTCGGAGTTTTCGCAGTTCGGACGGATTTTGGCTCATGAACAAGACGCCACCACTGATTGAGTTGCGCGTAGTATCGTTGCCTCCAACAATCAGCAGAATGAGGTTCCCCAGGAACTCGCGCGGCTCCATGTTTCGCGTCGCCGGCGAATGCGCCATCATCGAGATCAGGTCAGCGCGCGGCTCGCAATTGACCCGTTCGCTCCAGAGTCGTGTGAAATAGTCCAGGCACTCCGACAGCACCACCTTTCGCTTTTCCCAGCTGTCGATCTGGTCGCCCATTTGTGGCGTCAAGGCAGCTACGTCCGACCAGTAGGTCAGCAACCGTCGATCCTGAAATGGAAAATCGAACAGCGTGGCCAGCATTTGGGTCGTCAACTCGATCGAGACCCTGTCGACCCAGTTGAAGGTATCATTGCGCGGCAAAGCGTCCAAGATCTTCTGAACCCGCGAGCGGATCAAGCCTTCAAGATTCGCCAGGTTCTCCGATGCCGCTATCGGACTGATAGTCTTACGCTGCTGAGCATGGAGAGGAGGACTCATTTTGATGAAACTGGGGGTCCAATACTTCTCCGGCGGGTCGACAATTGTGACGCTTCGCTCTGATGAGAATGTTGTGTGATTTGAGTCCACGGCTATGATGTCGCGGTATTTTGTTATCGACCAATATGGTCCGTATGGGCTGTCTTCGCAATAATGGACGGGATCTTCCCTTCGCAGCCGCTCGAAACAAGGCCAAACGGTATCATCCTTAAAGCGCTTGGGCTCGCTTACATCAAGGCGCCTCAGCGGGATATCAGCACTCTCGCAAGCGTTCTCTGCCGAAAATGGTATCATGGTTGTCTCGCGGACATTGGCCTGCAATTTTGCTTGCTCAGCTGAGTGCGTTCTTAGAGTTCGCTGGGAAGCTCGCTCGAAACACAACGAGCTTGGGCGGCGCACTAACAATGTATGTCGCAAGTCCATGGCTCGGGTTCGAGAGCTCTGAAATCATGTTGCTCGAAGTTGGGTCGACCTTGGTTCGGCTCCTGTCGATGAAGAATAATGGCAAAGCGAGCGAAGCTCTCCTACCAGGCTTGGGAGGTGTACGAACGCGTGTTTTTGTGGTAGTCAATACCAGGACGCAAGCACTCGCAGCTTCGCAGCTATGGCACGCAGCCGCTCATCCTCATTCTCTCGGGCACGCACGCCCTTTGCAGCGAAGGTGGCGTCGAGAGCTGGGCGGCCCTGGAGTCGATCGTGAACACAGCAAAGCTCTATGAGCTCGACCCGCAGGTCTACCTGACTGACGTGCTGGAGCCCATCGCCTCCGCGGGAACCAAGAACCATCGGCTGCACGGGCTGCTCGCCTGGAACTGCAAGGCGGCCCGCCAGCGCGCTGCGCAGGCCGCTGCGTAAGCCCACTCGCCATAAAGCATCGTCGATGACCGCCGTCGCGATGTCGATTGCGTTGCTCGAACGATGGCTCCGGGCTCGCGTCGATCAGCATCCTGCCGCCACAAGTCTTCCCATGCTCGACGGTCACGTCGCCGCGATCGTGGCCGGACCGATGTCATGAGCCCGCTCGATTGGATCTGGCCGCTGCTCCATTGATGCCGATGCTTTCAACCACGGTGGCACCCCGGAGTTCGCCGCGATCTCCGCCGTTGCGCTGCGCCATAACCAGATCAGCCAAATCCTTTCGACCACGCATCGCCAGTTCGAGCCGATGCACCGCCGCAAAGCCAATGGCAACGTCGATCCGCGTCCTTGTTGTCAGGATTTCTATGCCGCGATGCGGCTCAAACTGTCGGCGTTGGCGCCATTGCTGGACGCCAGCAACTGTCAATCACGGCCTGCTTCTGCCTATTCTGCTGCACTGTGCCGACGATCAGGGACAGCCGCTGCTCGGAGCACCACAAAGCGGCCGCGAGACGCGGCGCGCCTACGCCGATATTCCGCCGCCCGTCGAGGCCATCCGCCAGCACTAGATGCCGATCCGCTACGCGCGCCCGCTGATCACCGCAAACGTTGGACCTCACACCGGTTACATCCTAGATGCCTGCTCGAGGATCGCCCTCGCCTGATCGAGGACGTCGCTCCACCGGCAAGCCTTGATCTCCGCTTCGCAGGCCATGATTGGCATGGCCGCATACTGCGGTTTGTTCAGCAAGCGGTCGTATTCCGCGGAATCCTGCCATTATACCGGTTGAATTCCTGCCGGGCAGCCATCGCGGCTGGGGGGTCGATGAAACCGGGCAGAATGATGCTCGACACCTTGACCGGAGACGTTGTTGGCTGCGCCGACGCGCTAGCACCACCGTTCAAACACGGTGGCGTCAAGCTCGCGCAGCCAACCTTCGAGACCATCGAGCCGCTTCGCTCGGGCACTTGAACGCCTTTACCCCGCCGGCCACCACGTCGTCCTTCACCGTGTGATGGCGCGGCAGCCCAGCTGCCGCGCAATCCGCTTCAGGATCAATCCACGACGAGCCTTCCGTGATTCATTCCTCGTTCATTCACTCTCTCCTCGGCTATCCGAGGAGGAGCAATTCCTCGTGACGCTGAGGGGGCAGTTTTCCACGGCCCGTGACAAATCCGGCGACCGGGGCGACGAACCGATGCCCCGTTTCGCCTCGGAGTAAGCGCATTGCATGCTTTCGATGGAAGCCCGTCACAACCACAAACTCGTCAAGAATGCGCGCGTTCTCCGCGGGGCTCGCCTCACTTTAGCGCAGCCCCACAGCGGCTGTCTCTTCGAGTCACATACCCAGTTGCCTCGTTATCGCCCCGCAGTCCCATCCCACCGGGGAGATAATTTCGTGAGGCAACGGCCTAGCATTCAGGAACATTTCAGGTGGCGCAATGCGCCCCTCACCACCACGATGTGCCGCCGTTGCGATTCCCGCCGTCCCCAATTTCCGGCGATAGCTCCCGTCAGCTTATCGAAAAACTAAGCGTCTTAAACACGATAACGTCTCATCGCAGACTGAGTGATCTGGTCGGTCCCATAAGGAGTATGGATCTCTTTGAGGGGACACATTCAGCGCGGCGATGGCTCCCTCCCGCATCTTCCGAGCGAGAGGACCGGGAAAACGAGCGCGGCGCAGTGGGACGGAGTCGTGACAGGCTGTTCAGCAAACCTGGCGGATTCGGGAGGGCGACAGGGCCAAACCCTTGAGGACTAGCCTTGACTCATCCATCGGTGAAGCCGACCAGTTCCTTGCGGCCTACCGGCCGTCGCGCCGATCAGCACCAGGATGCACTACTTTTCGTCCTCGAGGCGGGTTCGAGATGGATGCCGTCGGCCCAGATGTAGACGTAGCGCTTCGCCGACAGATCGCGCTTCTGCCACGCGGTGTGTTCATCGAGCCAACCGTCCTTCAGGCGACCGATGGCGGAGGCCGACAACCCGGCAGCATCCTTGCCGAGCAGCGCAGCCAGCGCTTCCGAGAAGTCGCCGGTCGAGATACCCTTCAGGTACAGGATCGGCAGCAGCTTCTCAATCGATTTCGAGCGGCGCATGTATGGCGGCAGGATCGACGGAGAGAACCGGATTCGGCCCGGATTGGTGGCGGCGGCTTCGCGATCACGCACACGCGGCTGGCGGACGGCGACCGGACCGATACGGGTCATCACTTCGGGCTGCGGCAGGTGCCGTGGCGGACCACCCGCTGCTCGCCGTCCCCAGTCTCCAGATCTGCATGCCTGTCGAGGAAGTCCGCGACCTCGGCCTCGACCACCTTGGCAAGCAGCGCACGCGCTCCATTGCGTAGGATTTCGGTGAGTTGATCGTCGAAGAATCCTGGCTGAATCAGCTTGATAACGTTATCCTGTGGCACGGCATATCGCTCCTTTGGTGGAGAAGTGGAGGCGTTAAGCACCCCCACGATATGCCGCCTTCCCGATTCCCGCCGTCACCAACTTTCGGCGATAGCTCTTTCCCGGCTTCCTCGCTACTATGACCCCGTCCGACTCCCGAGGCCACCGCCTTTCGCGACGTTGAGCGGCTATCCTCGCCTAAACGGGTTGACCCCGTTGTTTGCATCACCCTGCCAGCGTGCCATGCCCATTACCCCGGCGGATCAGGTGGGTGCCCACCCGTGCTGCCTTCCCCGCTACGCTGGCGGGTCGGCATCCGCATCTTCACTTTCGAGGCCTGCTCAGGCTTCACTCATGTTATGGCCCGCTGGCTTGCTCAGCTGCCCAAGGCGACCTTTGTCACGAGGCTTCAGTGCAACCAGTTACCCAGCCACCCTGCTCGTCAGCTACCAGACCTATCTACAATTATCCGCGTGGATTCTTCCTCCACTGGTGACACACGCCCTTTCGGGGCACACAGCGTAAGCTTGGAAAGGCCAGCCGCGGGGAAATGAGTTGCACCTCGCCTTGCAAAGCGTGAGCACCGTGGGGCGAGGGTGAGGGCCCCCTGTGCGTCAGCCTTTTGTCAGCTCTCGCGCCTATCACCGTCCGCAGGTCTCGCGTAGGCCAGTACGGTCCAACTTTTACGATAGGAGAGCTACCGCATGTATAGCAGAATCACTGGTTCATCCAGCCAATTTCCAAGCGCGAGCGAGGTCGATGAATCGGAGTTATCAGCAGATGCCGGCAGTTTTACGCAACCGCTTGCAGACGCGGCGGCTGGTTCGTCCTCGGGGGCGACAAGGCCGTACTCCCTCGTTTCCGAACCTCCCATCGATGAGATTGACAGGGGGGCATTCAGGCGAGAACTCGGGAATTTCTATGGTCGCGACCTCAAGCACGCAGTCGATAGTCCGCAAGAGTACTCGGATTGCGTGTCCGAAAAAAGCTGGGCGCACAGCGATGGTCGCCAGACTCGCATCCAACGTAGAGGATTCGGACCAGGCGCGATATTTCAGCTATCAGTTGGGTGACAAGAGTGTCGGGCTTCTAAAAACCGAAGGGCGACGTCGCATGGGAGGAGAGGCGTGGAACCAGCACTTTCCTGGGCGAAAACACATTTCGTCCGTTGTCGGTCTCCGGGTTACTCATCCGCTCGTCGAGAACGCAGGCGATATTCTGCTGGAACATCAACTTCGGCTTGATGGCAAACGGACGTTGGTCATGTCGCGTCCTGCCTCGGATGAGGCGAAGGCCCGTCTACAGCAGATGGGTTTTGTTCACGTGGGTGACAATCAATATGTGCTTGACCCCACGCAGCACCCCGACAAGTGGACGCTGAACGAGCAGGGAAAATGGCAGCGGGCGGACAAGCCTCGGCTATATCTCTCCAAAGCTGAGAGTAGCGATGACGAAAACGAAGGAAGCTTCGAGGAAAATTCGGGCGAAGAATACATCGAAACGGATTCGTCTCCGGATGAGTTTGGTTGGTACTTCGACCGGCTAAAATTAGGCCCGGGGACCGACTAGCGGGAGTCGCACCGGGTGCGGCTTGGCCCGAAAGTGGCCAACTTCTTAGCCGCATGCACCGGGGCGAAAGTAGCACTGCAATGGGAGCGCCCGCCACACGCGGGCGTGCTCCTGATGTCACACGCGAGCGATATAGATTCGGAATTGGCATAGGCTCGAGTCAGGTTGCAGCTCCGGCTCAATGGAAGCATCGCATGTGCTGCGCGATGAATGTGCCGGCGACGAGCCTGTGGAGCACGGTCCGCTTTTCGAATGCGTGTGAAACCAGGATTGGAGATCGATCAGCTCTTGCGCGCGCTGTTCGGCATCGTGGCGCGCTTGCGCGCTGGTCGCTCGCAGTCCTGCGGGAAATGTCCTTCCGACCAGAGTTGATCTTATGAAAGTGAAGATTGCCGCTAGCCCGAAGCTGGCCTGTCGACTTACGTGCCGAAGAAGGATCTCGAAGAGTCGGCGGTCGGATCGGGGCACGACACGCTGTGGCGCGGGTGGATAAGAATTGCCAATGGCTGGGTGCTCGATCTGCTTGAGATGGCGGGTGACACGCCGTTGTCGATCACGTAATGCCAGGAACGTGGTGAGGCCGGAGATGACCGATGAAGACGACCCCGCTCAATGCGAACGACGCGGAGACGATCCTCATTGGCCTCGGCCTTAGGTAGCGTGCCCGCAGCCTTATTCCCTATCTCGTCCTTGCCTCACCGAGTTGTCCAAAGCGATGTGCCGATGACGCCGGAGGCATTGGCTACCTTCTTCGCCAGCAACGTTGCGCTGCCCCGCCGGACCAAGGGCAATGTCTGCGCGTCGGCGCAGTACATCGAGACCAACAAACGCCTCGACGGCACTGATGGCGCAGGCTTTTGCCCCACCGGTCGAGCTGACAGCACTTTATCATTATCTCGCGGAGCTGTTTCTGTTAAATGCGACCGTCAGGAATGATGATTAGGGCAATTCCACCACCCGTCGTGTCAACATCGCCGAACCCAATCGAGCCGCTCTATTGATCTCATTCCCGGAGTCCAGAAGATAGACAGGAAATCCGCCGAGGAGCCTTGGAATTCCCCCGCGTCAGTATGCAGAAACAGGATGGCCCGCCAAAACGACATCTTTCTTCAAGGCAGCCCGACCGCGACAGGCGCGGTGTCGAGTCACAAGGGAGCGATAAAGGTAAAGAGCCCCTCAACGAGGGTGGCGTTCGAGGCATCGCATTTGAATTGGGAACGCGGGCGCGGGTACAGCTGTGTCCCGAAACTGGTCAGCTTACTGACAGCTAGGCTCCCTAAGATGAGAACGTGGTCTCTTGACGGCGGTTGCCGCCGATGGGGCAACTGGTGACAAGCCAAGGGAAAGCTCTGGCGGATTTGAGCCCACGTTCTGAAACCAATAGGAGAGCTGTATGGATTTCAACCGGATCGACGGTGCTGGGTCTCCAGGATGGTCCCCAAGTGCCTACGAGTGGACCCAAGAAGATCATGACCTATTTAGTCGAGTGATCAATGAAGCCGGGCCATCCTCATCTGCCGAGCCAGACAACACGGTATATGATGTCTCATGGGCCGTTCCCGAAATATTTTCGCACGGCTCCCAAGCCGCTCCGCTCCGAATGATCGAGAAACTGACCCACCACGGTCTCCTGCCCGACTCGGAGCAGCCGACGATGAGCTACGAGATCCGGGGTCATCTCTATATGGCCGCATGGGATGCGTCTGAGAGCGGCGTACGCCTCATTCATAACCCACCGGAAGCTCAAATGCCGCGACTCGGGTCGACGGGCGCGCCAGATTTCGGAGCGTTTTTCGTTGAGACCCGGCATGATGGTGTGCCCCCCCCGGAGCAATGGGCCCCGTTGGCGCTTATTGAAAAGCTGCGGGAACATGGGCTCATGCCTACCGCAGACCACCCAACAATCATTTCGCTCGACAACAAGCTTTATAACGCCGAGCTAGAACAAGGAGGCTTCGTTAAGCTTACGCGCTAGACCTGAACTCTATGCGGTGGTTGAGTCGAGTTGGCTGGGCTGGAGTTCCTCCGGCCCAGCCGGCTTCTACCACGTAGACAATTCACCGTTCGCCAGGGGTTGTCCGCATCGCCAGTGGGCGCGCATTTTATCGAACCCGCTGGCAATTGGCGAGCATGAACGCTGTGGCAGTTGAGTGGCTACGTAAGCGGGTGGCGGTCCGGCGGATTTCCTGAATGCAGTACCGGCCAATAGCGATGCAGCGGTAGCGCTCGCGATCGCGCTCCTGCCATATGGCGCTACTCGCAGGGAGATGGCGCTAAGCATCAAGCATCGGCAGCATAGAGAATTAAGCAATCGAGCAGAGAATTCCCACCAGCCCGATCGCCGAAGAGAGCGGCAGATGAAGAACTCGCACGCGATGCCGGCGAGATCGGCGCGGGCGCGGACTGCGATGGGTTGGCGGAGTTCTTCTGGATCGGCTGGAAGGGAGCAGTGATGTGGGCCCGCCTCGTCAAGAACGGCTTCCGCTCGATACTTTCATCGTCGGCTTTATCGCCGGCCTGCCGCGTCCGGACGGGCCGAAGGGCAGACCCAGAAGAAAATCGTGAAAAGGAGTTCGAGTTGTTTAAAGCCGTGTTGATCGAGAAGGACGAGCGGGGATATCGCGCCGACGTTGCCGAAATTACCGGAAACCGACCTCCCCGGCGAAGCCATGCATGAGACGCCACAGTTCAAGCTGCTATTATCAACCCGCGCATCAGAGCTTGATGACAAAGCTGAATATGTCGCCTCTTGCCCCCGATCAGCTCTATCGCGATCGCTCGAGTTCTATTTCGCATGCTTTGAACACATCAGAGCACCGGTCAGCCCGACCTACATTTGTTGTTTCTGATGTGCGAGGTTCGCAAATGTCTTTGAAATAGTCGGCTCATGTTTATGGATCGCTTCGTTCGTGACCCTCAGCATGCGCGATGCGCCGCTCCATAATCTATTCGGCAGTTGGATGCGGTCCATAAAAAAATGGATTTGTTGATTTTACCCTGAAGGCCGACAGTGCAATCGCTGTTGGAAGGAGCATCCAGGAAAATCATGCGCAAAGCGTTCGTCAGTCCGTCGCAGGCCAACTCAAGGACCAGTTGGCGGCAGCAAGACGTGGATACCCAACGGGCTATAGTGTGGCTGTTAACTGCGACGTCTGAGCCGAATCGATCTATCGCACTGTCGAGCACGCAATGGCTTGCCCAAAACGCAAAGAAAGATGTTGCCTGATTGCTCGTGCGCGGGGCGTAGTTTTGGAGCACGAGCTGACTAGGTCGACCACCGTGTGCCAGTCGATGGACTCGCCCGGGTTGGCTCGTCGCAGTTCGGTGCCCCCGCAAGGGAGTTGGTATTCGATCAATCACTGTCAAAGCCACTTGAATCGCACCTAACGTCAGAGTGTAGGCTTTGCGACCAGTCGCGGCATCGGTCGCCTCAACCCTTGCTGACAGTTAGGCAATAATAGCGAATGTCTGAAGGCTATAACATCGCGCCGCTCGACTGCGTGACGCTTTGCGAGCATCCCTCCTGCCGAGGGCCTGTCGGAAAGATCTCTTGTGCAACAGGGCGTACGATTCGCCGCTGCCCAGTTGCAACCGGAAACTCCGGGCGGACCGAGAGCAAGGCGGACTGTCTCCGTCCGCCCCTGCCGCGCCTAGCGCAACTTCGATACCATGCCGTTTGCGCCGAGAGATGAATTGCACGCGCCGCAACCGCTCAAACCAGATGGATGACAAAGCCAACATGCGGCCGAATCGATTACTGATTCACTTCCTATTGTTTCCACGGCCACATTTCTGGACAACAGCCTGACTGCTGCATCGGGGACGTCAGACATGACTGAATAAAGCGACTGCTGGAACTCGCTAGTTTATCTCATCGGGTCGGGAGGGAGGCTTCCTCCCGTCCGAGCCAGATCGGTCGTTCGCACCAGTATCTATTGGCTCATTGGCCTTCAGAGGCCCAATCTACCTTCAGGCAACTTGCATTGGGGTCACTTGGCGGTGCATCAGATCGAGAGCACAGCAAGACCGACGCAAACCAATCGATTTTGGGAGCTTCAAATGCCGAATCCTCGTGTCTATTCAGGCAGAAATCCTGCCATTGTCTCGTGCGCTTTTGCTTCAGGCTCGGAGAGCGGCAGTATCGATAATGTCCTCAGCGGGTCAATGACCGCGGTAACTGCGGGCATACGGATGCGCCAGCGTTCTGCTATGGCCCTCGATGTCCAGAAACGATTCAGGCGCTCTTCCAGCCGGAAGGGCATCTTGAGCGTCGCCGACAATGTGTGCGACCCCGGGCGAGACGCCGCAGTCGCCAACAGGCTGAACAAGCTCGGGTGACACTCGTCGGTGGCGACCATGATCTCCGCTATTGGTCCGGGCTTCGGACGGTCAGACGAAAGGCGAGCTCTTGAGATCGGCCAGACCTCATTTACGGCCGTAATGCGCTCGGCTTTTGGGACAGATGTGCGAAGGGCGATAGAATGCGAATTCTCGTGGTTGATCGTGATGCGGATTTTGCGCGCGCTGTAAAGGAAGCGCTGTTGGTTTGCGGTTTTGCCGTGGATGTCGTCCGCATTCTTGACGAGGCGGAGACTGCCCTTGCTTGCGCCAGCTATCAAATTGTCTTGCTCGAACTGGTTTTGCCCGATGGAGATGGCTTGGACTGGCTGAAGCAGTTGAGACGCGAGGGATGTTCGATACCCGCCATAATAGTGAGCAAGTTGAACGATCTGGGCAGGCGAATCGCGATCTTCAACGGCGGCGCGGACGATTTCCTGCCCAAGCCAGTATCTATCGATGAACTCGTCGCTCGTATGCGAGCCATTTTGCGACGATCGCCGCAAATGACAGCGCCCGTCCTTACGTTCGGAAATCTACATTTCGATTCTATCGGCCGGCAAGCTTCAATTGATGATCGGCAACTAAGGATCGCCCGGCGCGAACTGTGCATTCTTGAACATCTGCTCAGCCGCGCTGGCCGCACCGTACCACGAGCGTCACTGGAGGAGGGCCTCTATGCGTTCGACGACGAGGTCTCGACCAACGCCCTAGAAGTTGGGATTTACCGCTTACGCACACATTTGAGCCGGTCCGGCGCGACGCTACGGATCACAACTGTGCGCGGCGTCGGTTATGCACTTGAACTGGCGCAGGTCCCCGCTGCGCAATCGATTGAACCTGAAAGCGAAGGCTCCCTTGAAGTTCGCCCCTAACACTCATCATGGCAGCCGCGGAGGGCCGAGCGCCGTCACATCTGCCGCGCTTCCCTGCATTTTTTATGCGCTATGCATGGTCGCTCTACTAGCTCCTTTTGCCGCCACAGCTCAGGTAAAGCGGGGTGGTACTGTGGGGACGCCACGCGCGACTGCTGATAGCCTTCAGGGAACTCTGAATCTTTCCTCCTCGCAGGGCAAAACAATTCATCTCCCAGCGCCAGCTGCGAGCATCTTTGTTGCCGACCCGACGATCGCGGACTATCAGGCGCCGTCAAACACAACCATCTTCGTGTTTGGAAAACACTCGGGGCGGACCAGCTTGTTCGCTTTGAACGATAATGGCGAGGCGCTAGCCGAGCTTCGCGTTGTCGTCACCCAACCTATAGAGGATCTGCGTGCCGCGCTGAAGGCGCAGCTCGGGGACTATCCGATCCAAGTTAGCTATACGCCGCGCGGCGCGATTCTTAGCGGAACAGCACCAAATCCCGATCTCGTCGACAGCGCCAAGAAGATCACGGAGCAGTTTCTCGGTGCGGATGCGCTGGTCGTCAACAAGATCCAGGTTGCCGGTTCACTTCAGGTCAATCTTAGTGTGCGAGTCGCCGAGGTTTCGCGCACCGCCATGAAGGAGCTTGGCATTAACCTCTCTGCCTCGGGTCAAACCGGCCCTTTCGTTTTCGGCTTTAAAAGTGGCAAAGCTGGTGGTGCCAGCGCCACCCGTGGAGCCGGCTCGGCAAGCGTCGGATACGGCATTGGCGGTGCGAACGTCAGTGCTGTTCTAGACGTACTCGCTAACGAGAACCTCGCGTATGTACTGGCTGAACCAAACCTTACCGCCATGTCCGGCGAATCAGCAAGTTTCCTGGCAGGCGGCGAATTCCCGATTCCGGTCATGCAGGACAATCGGCAGGTCTCAGTCCAATTCCGCCAATTTGGGATTAGCCTAGAGTTCGTCCCGACGGTTCTCAGCAACAACCAGATCAATCTTCACGTGAAGCCTGAGGTTAGCGAGCTGTCGAAAGTAGGCGAAGTCAGCGTCAATGGAACGTCTATACCCGGTCTTTCCACGCGGCGTGCCAGTACGGTCGTCGAGCTTGCCAGCGGTCAAAGCTTTGCAATCGGAGGGCTTATCCGGCGCAATTTCAGCACCGACATTGGCCGTTTTCCTTGGTTGAGCGATGTGCCGATCCTGGGTGCGCTGTTTCGTTCTTCCTCATTTCAGAAGGACGAGACGGAGCTGGTAATTATTGTCACGCCCTACATCGTGCGACCAGGATCGACTCCTGGCAAGATGAGCGCGCCCACTGACCGCATCGGACCACCCTCGGATGCCGGGCGCACTTTAACAAACACGTTGGCAAGTTCGCCGCGAGGCCGTGATGCTCCCAAGGCACAACCAGGCGCTAATGGCGGCGCCAACTTTATCATCGAATGAGGATAGCGTATGAGCTTGCGACATCTGTATTGCTTGATCGCTATTTCGGCGAGCGTAGGTGGATGCACAAACGGTTCTGCGATCTATTCTGGGCGCGCTGAACGAACGATCCGGATAGAGCAGAAGACAAGCGTCTTGCTGCTACAGGGCGTTCGTCGCGTCGAGAGATCTCGTCTGCGGGACTTCATTGCGAGCGCCAGTCGCGGTCGGTGGGATGCAGTCCATCTCGATGTCACGGGCTCGCCCAGGCTGATTGCGCAGGTGGCCCATGATGCCCGCGCGATGGGTGTTACCCCTTGGAATATCCGCCTCTCCGATTCCGTCATCAGTCTGCCTGCCCATTTCGGGGTAAGGATCGAGGCGACTATCTACGAAGCACATCCTGCCATCTGTCCACCGCTTTCGATCGTTGGCCCTTCGGTAGACGACAATTCTTTCAATCCAACGCTTGGCTGCTCCATCCAGAACAACCTGGGAGTCATGGTCAACGATCCCGGCGACTTGCTGGGCAATGAAGCTGTCGTGCCAACCAGTGGCGATCGTGCGGTACTCCCCTCTCCGGCCCGCAGGACCATCACGCCGACTGACCACGGAAACTTGGAACATGGAACTCAGAACAGAGTTCTATCGGAAGGTTCATGAGCGGCTCATCAATCCTAAGCAGCATACGGCGCTATGTTGGCTGATATTCTGGTCAGTCGGTCAGCGACAAGCAGACGACCCTACAAACAATGTTCGCTTTCCTTCGTGATCGCGCCGTTTGCAGATCCGGTAGTGCAATTTGGGGCCTGCGCGCGAAGCTAGACCAGGCCTACGGCAAAGAGCGCTTTTGCAACCCTCTCGAAGCAGTCGATCGGAACGGCCTTCCCCAACGCTGCCTTTCGGATCAGCTGACGCGTCAACATATCGTCCTGGACAATGCTGAGATGCAGCGCCCGCGCCTGACCAAGCAAACGTGAAGCAAGTTCGCCCTCACC
Source organism: Bradyrhizobium sp. JR4.3 (assembly GCF_040547695.1). NCBI lineage: Bacteria > Pseudomonadati > Pseudomonadota > Alphaproteobacteria > Hyphomicrobiales > Nitrobacteraceae > Bradyrhizobium > Bradyrhizobium sp. JR4.3. The sequence continues at coordinate 110,173 of NZ_JBEPQF010000013.1, forward strand.
GCGACAGACCAAGACCGGAACACCAGTCTCACCACGAACATAGCGCAGCCCAATCAACATTGCGGGGCCGGTCAGGATCAATGTGGCCCGATGAGTACCGAGCGGCGACTCGTTCGCCGACTCGCGCCGGTGCCGACGGTGTTCATTCTTGATGTGAGGATTGCCCTCCTGTTCCTTGGACTCGCGCTTCGCTTCGCTCTGCGTCATGCGCATATCGCGCAAGAACAGCCAGCGCTGAAGTAGTAGATCAATCAAACCGCCGATCAGAAAAGCGCCGGCCGCAATCTCGATCAGAACTTTGAGCTGGTTAAAGACAAACCCGAAGCAAGCCAAACCGCAGACGGGCAAGTACACAAGCGCTTTCCAACTTGCGACCACAACAAGAAGAAGGGTTCCACCGAGAAGCAATACTTTGATTAGTGACTTGCCGAGCTCCACAAGTGATCGCTGAGAGATAATCTTTTTCAGCCCCTTGACGGGATCCAACTTCTCAAGGCCTGGTTGCAACGGCTCCATAGAAAATGTCGGCCCGCCGCTAGCCAGGACACTGGCCAAGATAGCCGCAATCACCACCGCTCCGATGATTGGGGCAACTGCCGCAATAGAAATTTCGATCAATCCGACCAGCGCCTGCCGGACCGCACTATTGAAGGGCTGCGCCTGCAGCTTATTGACCAGCCGTACCGATTCTTGCCAGCCGTTTTCAATCTGGCCCGCTCTAACGTATAGGCAGCCGAAACCTGCGCAAACGCTGACGCCGGTGACAAAGTCGGCGCTGCGCGGACTCTGTCCTTTCTTACGCGCGTCCCGTAGCTTCTTGGGGGTTGGTGGAAGCTTCTTCTCCTCGCTCGCGCCGTTCATTTCAAGAACTTCGCAAGCCACTCCAGCACGCCGTTGAACTGGATGATCTCCGCGCCCATGTATTCGATGAGATAGACGGTGTAACTGATCATGATGATGCCAAAAGCGACATTCTTGATGGTTAGGCAGTGATCGTTGAGCTTGATTTGTGGCGCAAAGCGCCCGAGCAACATAAGGGATATCTCGATCAGGAGCAGTAGGGCCGTGACAGGCCCAGAAACCAGCAGGGTCGTATGCATGATATGGTCGAGGAGCGCTACAAATTCCGTTGCCCCTTGCAGCGTCAGCGTAGGAAGTAGCTGATATATGGGCCAGATCAGATAACTCTCATAGAGGCATCTGACCATCGTTTGCAGACCTCCAGACACAACGAAAATCGTAACCGCAGCGGTCCCGAGAAAAAGACCTGTCGCCGAGACTTGGCTGTGGGTCGCAGGATCGTCCACCTGGCTCGAAACACCTCGCTGGGTGTCTATGATCTCACCAACCGCCTGGATGCTCCATAGTGGTATACCGAGCAAGATGCCGATCAGCAGGCCGATGAATATCTCCTTGAGACCAATGAACGCGACGACGATCGTACGGGTGCCTGGATCTAGCGTCTGCAGGCCATCCTTGATATGCGCCAAGCATGGCAGTCCGATCACGAGCGCCAAGCTACCGCGGATCATCCCGCTAATGTGCAGTCGCGTAAATACGGGAAGCACTAAGGTGATGCCTAGAGTGCGGGCTGCACCTAGGCCGGCCGCAACAACGAAGTCCATAGCAGTCTGGATCAGTGTTTGCGTCTCGGTGGGTGACAAACCATGCATTTGAGATCTGCTAGTCGCTTGCTTCGGCCAATGGAACAGGCCCGCTCGCCCTGCCCTGATGTTAGAAGTCGAGAATGCCGCAAATAATCGGCTGGGTTCGCCCCCATCGACGGCAGATGGCGGTACTATCGCAGAGACTTTGCCCTGCCTTCCACTCGCTAATACTTCGCTGTAAGAGTGGGGAACTCAGCGAAAATATGCTGGGCTTGTTCAATAAGCGGGGCGCTCAGCACTGGAGAAAATAGAACTAGCACGGCGACGACGACGGCGAGCTTCACGGTGAGCGGTAAGGTTTGATCCTGGACCTGCGTTGCCGCCTGGATGATGCCAACGCCAAGTCCGGCCACGAGGGCTGAGAGGAGCGGTGGCAGAACCCAGATCATGAATAGGACAAGCGATCGGCTGAGGTGAGTGAGTATGTTGGCTTCGTCCACCTTAACCTCCTGGCGTTGCGTAACTTAAAACTAATCCGTGCATGAGCAGCGACCAGCCATCGATCGTGACGAATAGAAAGAGCTTGAAAGGAACAGATATTAGTGTTGGTGAGACCATGGACATGCCCATGGCCATCAAGATCGTCGTTACAATCAGATCGATCGTGATGAATGGAAGATAAAGAAGGAAGCCGATTTCAAACGCACGCTTTAACTCCGAGATCAGAAACGAGGGTACAAGAATAGCAAAATCATTAGCCGTAACGTTGCCGCGCATCTCCTCAGACCAGACCCGTTCTGTCGACGACAGGAAGAATGTACGCTGCTCCTCGTTGGTGAATTTCTTCAGATGAGCGCGTAGTGGTTCGCTGCCTTCCTTGGCGGCGGTCACCCAGTCATCGAGCGTTTCGTAGCGAAGTTGCCGCTCGGTGACGCGGTTGTAGGTCTGCTCAAACACTGGCGCGCTAATGAATACGGTGAGGATCAATGCAGCGCCATACAGAACGATGTTCGGGGGTATGGATTGGGTGCCGAGCGCGTTGCGAACCAGGAAGAGAACGACGGAAACCTTTATGAACGCCGTTGTTGTGACGACTGCCAAAGCCAGAAGGCCGAGGCCCACCGTGACCGCAAGAAGCGCAACGATACTTGGTGGAAAGTCAATCATTGACCGCCAACCTGCCACGCAACCTGATGGCCAGTCCTTCACCGACCCGAACGACATCGCCGCAGCCGATCAATTGGCCATTGGCAAGAATGTCGACCGGGCTGTCAAAGCGGCGACCAAGTTCGAACACATGCCCTTCGTTGATGCTTCTCAACGTGCCCAACGGGATAGACCAGCGGCCGCATTCGAACACAAGCGTGATCTCAACACTGTCGATGTCGGCTTCTGAGGGAGGGATCAGTTGCTGCGCTTGGCGTTTTGTCATCATATGTGCCCGCTTTAGAGGGTGGGGTTGCAGGCGGAACGGCCCCCGCAGGACCAGTGTGTCACCGGTGACCTGTGCCGGAGCCCATAACCTGTCCGCTGTGAGGATGACCTCGCCGCTGGCAAGGGGAATGACGTCCGGCAACAGTGCGTCGCCCGCCTGTGCTTGACGAATCAGTGCGATGGACACGCGCAGCGAGCCAATCTCCGTTGCAATAACGACAGGCAATTCCGGAGAAAGCACGCGCGTCTCGCGCGGCAATTGGCGGACCAGCTCGCCTAAGATTCGGAACGCGGACGGAACCGGACCGTCCAGGGACGGGAATAGGAATAGGCGAGCCTTGGCCGCGAGCGGCCCGTGGGCGATCTCGAGTTCCAGATAAGGGCCGTGCGCGCTTGCTTCGTCGATGCGGGCAAGTTGCAGATCCCCCGCTAGCAGCACTTCCAGTGGACAGAGCAAGGATTGGAGCGCAAGTTCGAGAAGGAGCGAACGGGTAGGCTCGGAAGGTAAAGTGAGGCCAGGCTGCACCGTCGAAATCAGTGTCTCCACAAGCGGGCGGGGCAAGGACAATACAGCCGTTTCACCTCCGACGCGAAATACGCAATCAAGCATGGCCAGGGCAGACGGCTCCGCCTGCCACACAAGCCGGTTCATACGGATGGATAGCGGCTTTTCGCCAAGGCGGCTCCGCAGAACGATGCGCGGCGCGGCGATCTCATTGAGCCACAAGACCACACCGTGGGACAGGAGTAGAGAGGGCTCGAACTCTGCGAGTCCACCCGGAGTATCTAGCGAATTGATTTCTACACGACCACACGGTCGTGCCAGAGAGCCAGCCATCAAATTGAACCGCCTACCCCTTGGCTATGCGAAGCACCCTGATACGGGAGCAACTGATCATCGTCCGTCTCGATTTCGGCTGCGAACTCCAGACGAGAATCGGTCGTGCGCTCAACATCGCGCTCGATCTGTCGCCATTTGTGGCTCGCCGCCGCACGCTTGGCCCAGAGAGCCCGGGCCTCAACAACCGCCGTCTGTACTTGCTCTTGAGCGATGCGCGCCTGCTCAAGCGCCTCCCGCCTCGATGCGATCTCGGCGGTGAGCCGTCCAATGACCAGATGGCAGCGACGGTCGAGTTCCGTGCCGGACATCGCACTGAGAGATGCCATTTCCTGGTAGAGTTGATCTTCGACGCTTGCGCGGTGTTTCTCGACGGTTGCAAGATCGCTGGAAGCTCGCTCCACCGCTTCAAACGCAATGCGGCGCTTGGCTTCGATATTGGACAGCTCACGAAGCACGCTTCGCTCTCTTATGTCCTTTACGAGCCGTAATTTCGACGCTTCGACCGGTTTCAGGCCGTCAGACGCGACATCCATGTCACGGTCTCCTCAAAATTGGAAGGCTCGTCCTGGCCCTGGCACACGAATTTCCGCAACTGCTCAATTGAGGCGATTGCCCGGTCAGTTAGCGGATCGCTGCCCGGCTTGTATTCACCGACTTTGATCAAGAACTCCGCCTCATTGTAGCGCGAGAGCAGTTCGCGGAAGAAGGATGCCGCCTTTCGATGTGACCTAGAGACGACCGCATCCATAACGCGACTTCGGCTCGACAGCACGTCGATGGCGGGAAAATGTTCACGCGACGCGAGCGCGCGTGAAAGAATGATATGACCATCGAGAATACCGCGCGATTCTTCGGCGATTGGATCGCCCGTGCCATCACCTTCGACAAGCACGGTATAGAACGCCGTGATCGAGCCGTGCTCGCCCATACCGGCACGCTCCAATAGACTCGGCAGAAGCGCAAACACGGAGGGAGGAAATCCGCGCCGCGTGGGAGGTTCTCCTGCGGCAAGGCCTATTTCGCGCATTGCGCGGCTAAAGCGCGTCAATGAATCCATGATCAGTACGACGCGCAGCCCTTGATCACGAAAGTACTCCGCGAGTGCAGTCGCCATATGAGCGCATTGCACCCGCTCCATTGCCGAGCGGTCGGAGGTCTCAACGACCACAATCGTACGATCGAGAGCCTCTCCGATATGACGCTCGATGAATTCACGTACCTCACGTCCACGCTCTCCCACAAGCGCAACGACGGTCACGTCGGCGGCCGCGCCCCTTACAATTTGCGACATCAAGGTCGACTTGCCGCAACCTGCATCTCCATAGATTCCGATCCGCTGGCCTTCGCCGCACGTCAGCAGTCCATCCAGCACGCGAACGCCGAGCGGAAACGGCCGCTCGATGCCACGCCGCCTCATTGGATTGGGCGCCCTGCCGCGGAGCGGGCGAGTGTGGGCCGGCTTTATTGGCCCCTTGCCGTCGAGCGGACGGCCGGCACTGTCAATCACGCGGCCAAGCAAATCGGGTCCAACTGAAACTTCACGCATTCGCCCGGTCGAAACCACTTCCGCGCGGTTAGACAGGCCTATCGTTTCGCCGATGGGCGTCAGCAACACCCCGTTCGGCAGCAGACCGATGACCTCGGCCTCAAGTGACCATCCAGTGCCATGATCCTGCAACACACAAAGTTCCCCAACACGTGCCCCTGGCAATACGGCATGAAGCAATGTGCCGACCGCCCGTGTGATCCGTCCGCGCACCGCGCGCGTATCGATCTGCTTTGCTGTAGATTTCACAGATGACAACTCGGCGCGCACAGCCGCTTCGACCAGCCCATCGTCATAGGATCGTCGTAGCGTGGTCACGGCTCGCGTTCCTGAGAAGACGGGGCAAGGCCAACACGTAAGATACGCAGCTGCGCGGCAAGCCCTAGATCGACATTGCCAAACTCGCTCCACAAAACGCACTGATCCGGCGTCAGAGCCGGGTCCGGGTCAATTGTAAGTTTCGGCCGACCATTCCTTCCGTCGAACGCTGCGAACTCGCGGATCAGTGCAACGGCTTTCACAGGCGACACATGAAGACGCACTTCCGCACTGCCATATGTTCGATCGATCGCATGACGAACCGTCCTCACCAAGATCTCGCCGGGATCGAAGGAGCCCAGGACGTCGTCCAAGATATCGAGGACGAGCTGCGGCAACTCATGTTCCAGAACAGCTTTTCGGCGTGCCAGCTCGCAAGTAGCCCGGGAAACCAGCTGCGCCATTTCGTCCGAACCTGTCTTCAGACCCTCGGAGTGGCCGCGCGCCTGCTCGCGCTCATAGGCTTTTCTTGCCCAGCTGCGAACCTGGAGCAGATACCGCTCCGCTAGCGCCCGGGTCTTTAGCGCATCGGACCAAATCCCAAGTTCCGCGGCTGGTATAAGTGGGCCGACCGGACGAATCTGCGGGTCTGCTGGCAATGCTTGATCGTTGTCGGTCATGCCGTTGGTGCCTCCGTGGCCAGATGGGTCATCACCAAAGGCAGCAATTGGCCTGCCGCCCTGCGGTGTTCGGTGGCTGGAGCTTCCGCGGCCGTCCCCACAGGTAAGCGGAGAAGAACGCGCTTACGGTCAAGCTCTGAAGCTTCATCGAGCCAAGCACCAAGACAGGCATATCCGTCGTGTTCTATTCCTTGCGAAAGTCGTTCCGGATCGAGAATCGTTGTAGTTGCGACTGCGCTGGATAAGTTTCGTATACCGAAAGCATGTGCTTCCGCACCGACGTTTCCGATCAGAGTTTCCAGATCACGCCTTGACACCAGCTTCAGCAATGAACGGGCATGCCAAATACTGCCAGCGAGCAGGGCGGCGCGATGCGGATCATGGCCGAGCAGAACGTCCCTGCCCCAGTTGCTTCCGTTCCAGGCCCCTTCATTGCCTACCGCCAATTCGGCCAGTCTCTCCTGAAGCCTGACACTCCTCTGCAACCGCAGCACCGTGGGCGTTGACAGCAGCGCATCAAGACGGGCGGCAAAACGGCTCGGATGCATCACCGCAGCAAGTTCGCGCAGGCGATCGGAATGCGGATGAGGTGAATGATCTGGCTCGTTGGATGGCATCGATACCCATACTGCCTTCCGTCTATTTTGCATCAGAGCTCAATTCTTTGCCGACGGCTTGGGCCGCGGGTACATGGTCGAAGATCCGCCGAGATTTCCAACTTTCCGCGATGATCGACCGAACTGGCGCATCCGTGTGCTCAGCAACATGTAAGATAGAACACCCAGCGCGGCACCCGCACCTCCGACCCCGATCGCAAACAAGGAGGGCGACATGAACTTGGCCGGTTGAGCCGAAGCAGTTGCTGACGCTGACGACGGCTCATGCTGAGCCCGCTCAACCGGCACGAACACGACCGCTACCTTGTCATATGATAGCCCTTCGATGCTGTTGGCGACGAGCATCTTGATCTGCGGTAGCAAGGCTGAGAGCCTCACATTGGAGCCATGTCGGATGAAAACCGACGCCGAGGACGGGGTTGCATCCTGTCGCAAAAGGTCATTCTTCGGCAGAACAACATGGACACGGGCGGAGAGTACCCCATCGATATCGTTGATCGTGCGCGACAACTCTTCACTTAGAGCGTAAACGTACCGGGCGCGTTCTTCAACCGGAGAGGCAACAAGACCAGATCCCTTGAACACCTCCCCGAGGTTCTTGAAAGTCTGGCGCGGCAAGCCCTCGCCATTCAGCAGGTCGATCGAGAAGGCTAGCTGCTTTTCTTCCACCTGAATCACGCTGGTCCCATCCTTGGCGACAATGCGGACGGCATCGACACCCTTTCTGAGGAGAAGCGCAAGCATTTCGTTGGCTTCACGCTCTTGCACCTTGGTATAGACATCTACCTTGCAACCGGCCAGCGAGAGCAAAATCGGCAACGCCATAAGAATGCGAAACCGCCTTCCCGCGCTCGCGCGGCGACCGATCTTTCTATGCGGGAAACCGCTCATCACGTCTGTCAGCCTGCCGAGAGCAGCTTGTTCAGAGACGAGCTGGCAGCGCCAGTGCACTTGGAGATGAGCGAAAGCAGGGTGACGCTATTGTAAACATCCCGCAGATTCGTCAATGTCGATTCGAAATGGTCTGCACCTTCCAGGTTTCCGACCGGGTGCACCTCGAATTCGTGCGAGCGCAAGATGGGCTGCGCTGCCGGTCCAAGCTGGAGGCTATTCGCAGGAGTCGGCTCGCCGCCGACCGTCGAAGGAACCGAAGGAAATGCTATGCCTCGATGCATTGCAGCAAGATTTCGAAGGATGCGATCGCCAAGGGGGCTTACCTGCGGGGCTTCACGCTGAACCTCCGACACTGGCGGAGCCAACGCGCTATCGATCATCGAAGAGGCGGCATCTCGATTTGAACCCACCTGCGCGAGACTCTCGTGAAACTGAGCCTGCGTCGATGAACACGCCTCGGATAGACATTTGAGCGGACTGGCGGAGATCGGCGTAACGCCAAGCATCATGGACGACATCGTTGCTCTCACGTCATGAGATTAGCCGTTCGACACCGTGAACGGCCCAGCACCCCTAGCGAAGCGAGCTGACCAGAAGCTGACGAGTATCAGGAGCACCGTCATCTAAAGATCACGCCTGGCCTCGCATTTGGGACGAATTCTCGGCCTCCACCTTTGTGACGAATTTCGGTGCTTGTTCGCTAGCGGAAGAATACTAGGAGTGCTCATCAGAGCCAGGAGGCTGCACATCTTGAAGAACCTCTTATATGTCGGAGCTTTTATTCTCCTGGGGCTCGTTAGAGCGCTCGGCGCTCCCCTGCCGCTGCCATCGACGCCTTATAGCTACACGGTTCTGGACCAGGACCTTGCTGCCGCGCTGCAGGACTTTGGCAACAATTTAAATATCCGAATCAATGTGAGCACCGAGGTGAAGGGGCGGATTCGCGGGCGAATGCCGGATCTCGCGCCGCGAGAATTCCTCGAACGCTTAAGCAAGCTCTACAATCTTCAATGGTACTACGACGGACTGGTGCTTTATGTGTCTGATGCGCACGAGGCGCAAAGCCGCTTGCTCGTCCTGACTCCAATCACCTTCGAAGCATTCAAGGCCGCACTCGATGCTCTCAACATCTCCGATGAGCGCTATTTTGTGAGACCTGCAGCAGGAGATGGCCCAGTCTTCGTTTCTGGTCCGCCTCGGTTTATCGCGCTTGTGGACCAAACGCTCAAAAGCCTGCTGGCGGAAGCACAGGCGCAGCGAAACCCTACGATTGTCGAAAAGCCGCCGCAGCAATCAGTTTTGATGTTGTTTCGGGGGTCGTCGAGCATGGTCATTCGTGATGGACGACTGGAGAGCCCTCTTTTGCCCGAGGCATCGCATTAACACAGCGCGGTTCATGGTCCAGCCCGGAGATGAGTTGATGCAGCGAGTGGCTTACAGCAACGCAACGCGGAGTCTGTGTGTGCTCTATCGGTTTTCGAGAGGCAGTGCTACCAGCTTGAATGCGACTGGCTGGACCCGAATGCCGCGGAGCGTCGCAATCGACGTACAGGTCAGGCCACGGACGCACGAAGCCGAGGCGGACCCGAGTAGTTAATTGGAACGCGGTCGAACGCAAGAAGCTAGCGCCACACATGTCTTGAGAATGCACTAGAGCTTTCGGAAGGGCGTCTTTCATGACTCATCCCGAGTTCTTGCGGACCGTCAGCTTCTCGACAGCTAATCCCTTGTAGCATAGGAGCGTGAAATCTAGCCGGCGATGCGCCGATAGATTTGTTGCGGAACTGAGCGCTGGGACGCACTGAGCAACCGGACGCACCTGACAGGAGCCGTTGAGCTCCGCGTAGCATTGCTTCTTGCTCGTTGTGTCACGCGCTCGGCTGCGCCACATGATCAACTTGTGGCGCAATCTCACACCAAAGGATGTATATCAGTGAACAACCTATTGCTAAATGCCAATCCAACCGCGGCTTTGTCCGGGCTTGCTCCGGGGCTCTCGTCGCTACCGGAGCATTCAAGCTTCGAGGCGGTGCTGGCCAGCTACTCCTTGAAGGACGCGATAGGCGATCATTCGGAGCCGCCAGATTCCGACAAGCAACTGACGGAGGAGCTCGTGCAGGAGGCACTGCATATCCTGCCTCCGACTCTCACCGATGCATTGGACGCACCTGCGCAGACCACGGAGTCGTCCTCTGGTGCGAGCGCCAGTGTTGCAACGGCGCCTGTACCCAGCTCAAGGATCACATGGAACGGCGGCACCTTGACCAACGCCGAGTTGCAGATTGTGTCGGTGCTGAACCGTCACAAAGACAAATGCCCGCTCGATTGGGAGTCCCTTTCAGATTTGGCCAACGATCCCTCCACGCCGCCGGATCTGAAGACGGCGATCGGGGCATTGCAGCAGGATCCTGAGCTCTTCTATGCAATAGGCTCGCAAGGCGACGGCCACTGCGGCGGGAAGATCAAGGCAGGTGATCTCTCGGGCTTTTCCTACCATCACGCACAGGTTGCCACATTCCAAGAGCAGCAGGCGCACAGCTACCAGCAAAACTACATTCCATCCGACGGCACCGGAGACGGCCAGCCGTCGATTATGACCGAGAGTGATGCATTGCGCGAGCTCTATCGGTATTCCGACAGTCTGCCCAAGAACCTCAGCCTCGCCGATTTTAAGCAGATTGTCGATGGCGAGGCAAAAGCCGGAAAAAGCCCGCCGCAGGTTCTCGCGGCCGCGAGATACTTTCTCAGCTACCCTGATGAATGGAAACAGTTGTACGGTGGCTCGATAGATAAGGTCCACAAAGAGGACTTCCTGCAGGTTGCGTCATCATCGATGAATCTCGCGCAAACCGAGCTGGATACGCTGGACACGATCAATACGAATCAGGGCGCTTTTTTCGGGAAGGGCGACCTGACTCAGGACAAGCTAGCGAGCATGGCCGATGACAACAGTCTAACCCCCGACATGCGAAGGGCTGCCTCCCAGCTCCTCTCGGATCCCCTGTTGTTCGGGTTGATGAATAATTCGATCACAGGCTACAAGGCCCACCATCAGTTCTTCGACTTCGGCGGAGGCCATACGGTCGATTCCGGCAATATCAGCAATAACGACTTCACTCACTTCTTCGACAACATGTCGACTGCGAACCGCACCGCGCGTCAATTGAAGACGCATGTCGCCCAAACGGCCGGCGAGCAGTCTGCTGCCGCGGACATGATGATGGGCGTCGCTGATCAGCCCGAGATCAAGTCTCCCAAGAAAAATGGCGGCGCTTTCATGCATGTTGTTGACGACGTGCTCAAGGTCGTCCCGAAGGCGCTCGACTGGGCTGCAACCGGAGTTGGTTTACTCGGCTTTATTCCGGGCCTTGGCGAATTGGCCGATCTGGCGTCAATGGTGCTCGAGAGCGAGGCGCAAGCAGCAACTCTTCTTCACACTGCCATTACCGGTGGCAACATCAAGCTAGCGTTGGAAGAAGCGGGCATCAGTCTTGCGTCGCAGGCGGTGGGCTGCCTCGGCGGCCCCGAGGTCAAGCTAGCCATGCGCGAAGGCTTAATGAAGCAGGCAATTCAAGAAGCCGCGACGGCTGGCATCAATCTGCCGGTTTCGATCGCACAGTCCCACGCGGACAATTACTTGAACCAGCTAGAGGAACGGATTGAGTCCGAGCGCATGCAAGCTGTGGGCGCCAACAGCTAGTTGGAACGACGCGCCGCCTCAGACCGTGCTGTAAGCTATGCGCACTTGTGGGCCCTCCGATTGGCCGGCCACCACCTACCGGTAGGTCCCGCAAGCTTTGCCTGCACGCTCGAGCCCGCCGCCCGCACGCAGACACTTTGTCGTGTCGAACTTCGGCCCACGATGTGGGCAGAAGGTCCGATACACGATCAGCCTCAGTTTCATTTCGCGGCTGCGAAAGTTGCATAGGCCGGCATCTGGCTCCAATCGGACAGGCCGAAGTTATCGACGCTTTATCTCCCACGAGAAAGCCGGATCGACATCGACGAGAATGGCAGGCTTACAAATGTGAGCCGAGGGCACATTAGGCCGCTAGTGCAGAGCTGGGAGGCGCCGAGCGTCGCCGCGCGAGGCGTAGGCGTCCGCCCGCGCCCCGAAGTGGGATTGACCGCATCGCCCTAAGGCGTAGCAGGGCTGAGGGATCGCTGTTCGCGGCCGGCTCGTCTGAGCACTGAATACCTTAGGGTCGTATCTGATGGGATCGAGGCATCACCGCCGCCCGAGGAGAAGCAATCGCCAAAGAAGTGACGTGTCGCAGGCGAGCTATTCCAGCGCCTCGGTCTCAGCACGTTGGCTTCTTCGGTCCCGGTGCTGCGAGTCCGCGCGTTGAAGCTCTACCTTATGAAGAAACAGAGCGCGGGATCGATCGCGACCCGGAAAGCATGGCTTTCCTTCACAAGTCATCTGGCCCGAGTGTCCGCCAGGGCACTGCTCAGATACAATTGCTGATACGGAGCACCTAAGGAGACGAATTCCCATCGACTTATTGCATTCTCCAAGTCTCGTCAGGTTATCGAAAGCTATTGCTGGCACAATGACGATGTGGAGATTGGCTTCATCGGCATGATCGAAATTGAGGTAGGAGAACGCGATGCGCATTCCGTCAAGCGCCGCTGTACACGTTGATACCAATCTCCGTGCGGCCCGCGGCGACAAAAGCAACTCGCACATGCCCGGCACGCATGAGAATGATGGTGCGCCACGTGCGCATGATGATGGTCGATCGTCTGGTACAACCAGCCCTGCAAATGGCGCGTCCAGTCCGGACGATAACTCGCAAGATGCGCGTTTGCAGCAAGCGTTCACAGCTGCTCTCGGGTCCGTCGGTCTCCAACTTGTAAATAGTGCGTCAGCGAGCTTCGACGAAGCCATCGCGGAGACAGAGCAGGATTCCTGATGTTGGACTTACGGCGTCAGGATATAGGAGCCGCTAAAGCGGCAGTATTCGAAAAATAGGAGAAATAGTATGACTGGCAAGACAAGTGCGACTAACACCTCGACCGCAGGCGGCGCGGCTAGTGCGGCTCTCGCTGGAGGAGCTGACGCGATGACTCAGGTCGCGGCACAGGCAGCGTTCGACAAGCAACTCGCCGCTCTGACTGCCGTTAGCACCCAGGCGGCCGAGAGGGATGTTCAGCTTCGCACGCTTACAACGTCGCTTTCGACGATCAAGAAGGCGGCTGATGAGCGGGTGCAGTAACGGACAAGTTGGACGACATCGTCGCCCCACTTTTCGGGTGTGACTTGTCAGCGAACTCGAAATCAGCCGTACGGCATTGCCGTACGGCTGCTCTCGCTGTTAAGGAGACCGATTGTGCATGAACCGGACTGCCTGCATTTCGAAGTGCTATCGGGACTTTATTCCGGGCTGACTGGCAAGGCAGGGCCTGGATCGAGCCTTATTGGCAGTGGCTTCGATGCCGATTTCGTCTTCATCGAACAAGGTCTCGAACGGCAACACCTACGCATCACCCCACATTGCGATTCGATTCAGATCGAGGCCCTAGCCAGTCAAATCCGCGTCGAAGGTCACGAGACAATTTCCTCAAACGAGCGCGTTGTTGTTGCCCTCCCAGCCGTTATTCATGCGGGCGCAATGTCCATTCGCTGGTCGATAGAGGGCTCCAAACAAGCTGGCTCTCTCGACGGCTGGCGTGTATCGATTGCCGCACTTGCGATTGTCCTCATAAGCTCTGTGGCGATCGGCACAGTCTCAACTCTTTTCGTCCACACCGACACCGCTGCGGTCCTCAGCACCGATTCGCCACCGGCCGTAGAAGTTGCGCCCAAACCGGCGCTCAGCGCTCCTGATGCTGTAACGACCGATGCAGCTGCCGAACGGCTGCAAGAGGAGGTTGATAGAGCGGGTCTTCTCAACATCAAAGTCGGTTCTGGGCCGGATGTTGTCACCGCTCACGGCACCATTACGCCCGCCTCTGTTGCAAAATGGCAGGACGTCCAGCAACGGTTCGATCACCATAGTAGTGGCGCTTATACGCTCCTCAACACAGTAGCGGTCAAGGAAGAGAAGATGCCCTCCTCAATTACCGTTCAGGCTGTATGGCGCGGAACGGATCCTTATCTCGTCATTGGCGATCAAAAGTACTTCTTGGGCGCGCTGTTGAATAATGGATGGACCGTCGATCGGATCGAGGAGGGACGCGTGCTGCTGAGCCGGAATGGCCGGCTTGCTGCCCTCCCCTACTAGAGTTTCACCCTCGCAGGTCAGAAGGAATTTATCATGACTAGGCTGCCCCGGCATTCTGTAGAGCCTCGCACCTCCTTTCAGAGGATCGACCTCGGCGATCATACACCTACCGTTCAGCCGACCATCTCTCAAGCCGATGGCATCGAGATCGAGGCGGCGCAAGTAGATGATGGCAAGAGGCACGCGCCAACTTTTCGGGATAGGCCGTCGCAGGAACTGCCGGTTGGGGCCACAATCGAGGCGGCGGTGGAGATCGACTCTGTCGATCCAGTCTCGCGCGTCAATTTGGACAAGACGCGCAGCCAAGTAGGTGAGATCGCGCCATGTTCAGAACTGGCTCGGTTGAATGGCCCCAATCTCGCAGGCAACCTGCTCTCGTTCGTCACGCCGCACTTACGTCATTGGGACGTTCTGCGTGCAGACAACCATGGCCTTCTTCTCGAAACTCTGGCTGTTGCGCTGTCGGCGGCGCCAGAGGATTCGGTGTCACGTGAAGGGATCGGTGTGCTGCAGCAGGAGCTGCGGCGGCTAGTTCTGCTCCGGCAGAATCAGAACGGCTTAATCAAAGGCTAGCAATGGCCGAGGTTGACCGAGGGCAACACCTCACGCGTATTCCACCGCCAAACGTGTCCAAAGACCGTGAGGTGCCGCTGATCTCTGAACAGGAGCTTGAGTTGCTCTGCGCGCTTTCCTATGTCCACCTTGCTTGCGGGAACAGCGCCGAAAGCTTGGCTCTGCTGCGATTCGTGGCTCACGAACGCTCTCAGAACGTCGACCTGCTGCGCATTCTGGCCTACGCTCTGGTCTCAGAGGGCAGCGGCCATGAAGCACTGGCGGTATTGGATAGGCTGGACACTTTTGACGGCCGGCCGTCTTCGCGCCTGCCTCTGATGCTCTTGCGCAGTCACGCCCTACGCAAGAGTGGCCGCATGGCTGAGGCGCGAGCCACCTTTGCACGCTATGTTTCGTTGCGGGGCAGCGCAACTCGGTTCGAACAACAATAGGGGCTGCTCATGGCCAACGTCCTACGCAACCTTATTGCGCGCGTGCCGGCCCATCCGGACTTGATGGTCGCGTTGGTTCTGCTTCTGGCGATCGCCCTGATGATCATACCGATCCCGATCGTAGCGATCGACACGCTGATCGGCTTCAACCTTGGCTTGGCCATATTGCTGCTGATGGTCGCCCTGCATCTCAACACGGCAGTCGACTTTTCGTCCTTGCCGGGCGTGATCCTCATCTCTACCGTCTTTCGTCTGGCGCTTACTGTCGCAACGACGCGGCTGATTCTCGCTGAGGGTGAAGCCGGTAGCATCATTCACACTTTCGGCGACTTCGTTATATCGGGCAACATCGCCGTCGGAATTGTCATATTCCTAATCGTGACGATGGTGCAGTTCATGGTTCTCGCCAAGGGCGCCGAACGGGTCGCAGAGGTGTCGGCGCGCTTCACACTCGATGCGCTGCCCGGCAAGCAAATGGCGATCGACGCGGAGCTGCGCAACGGCTACATCGATCAGCACGAAGCCCGCAGCCGGCGCGCCGTGCTTGAGCAAGAAAGCCAGCTTCACGGCGCCATGGACGGCGCTATGAAATTCGTCAAAGGCGACGCCATCGCCGGGCTGATAGTCATCTGCATCAATATGCTAGGTGGGATCAGCATCGGCCTGCTTTCCAGGGGAATGTCGCTCGATGAGGCGCTGCATCAATATACGCTGCTGACCATAGGTGATGCGCTAATCTCGCAAATTCCGGCGCTGCTGCTGTCGATCACAGCCGCAACTATCGTCACCCGCGTCAACGGGCCCACCAGGCTCAAACTCGGTGCCGATATCGTCAACCAACTTACAGCGAGCACACAAGCACTACGGCTGGCAGCCTGCGTGTTGCTTGTGATGGGACTCGTGCCCGGTTTCCCCCTGCCTCCATTTGTTATCCTGGCCGCATTCTTTGCCGGCGCGAGCTATTTCAAGGTTGGTACGCAAAGTGGGACGATAGCCGCCAAAACGGACGCCGGTGTCACCGGTTCGAGCCCGGGCCCAACACAAGCCGAGAAGCAAACCGTCCCTACGGAGGCACTTCCGATCGCGCTATTCCTCGCACCCAATCTGACACATGCAATCGGCAAAGGGGAGCTCGAGCAATGCATCGGACGCGTTTCGGCGTTGGTCTCAGCCGATCTTGGCATCACCATTCCACGCATCCCCGCCCAACTCGATCAGCGCTTAGCTGAGTCGCAATTTAGGGTGGATGTTGAGGGAGTCCCCGTTGAAGCGGATTTCGTTGATCCGGCGCAGCTCATGCTTAACGATGACGTGGCGAACATTGAATTGAGCGGTATCCCGTTTCGGCAGGAGACGGACACAAACCGGATCTGGATCGAACAAGAGCATGCGCCGGCTCTCAAAGCCGCCGGAATAGGGTATCATAGTCCTAGCGAACTCGTCGGCTTACGCGTCCATTCGACATTGACACGGTACGCACAGCGCTTGCTGGGCATTCAGGAGACGCGTCAATTGCTCAACCGGATGGAGCAGGAGTACGCCGATCTGGTGAAGGAGGTGCTGCGCACGACGCCGGTTCCCCGGATCGCCGACGTCCTGCGCCGCTTACTGGACGAGGGCATCCCCATTCGCAACACCCGCCTGGTGCTGGAGACGCTGGCCGAATGGAGCGAACGCGAGAAAAGTGTCGTGCTGCTCACCGAATATGTTCGCTCCGGTCTGAGTCGGCAGATCTGCCATCGCTACGCCAATGCCCACCGTGTCGTGGCCGCCTTTATCATCGAGCGGGAAACTGAGGAGATCGTGCGTGGTGGGCTGCGTGATACCGCTGTCGGCCCCTACCTCGTCTTAGAGGATTCGCAAACCGAGAAGCTGCTTTCCCAATTCCGTCGGATCCATGCAAGCATCGCATCGGGTCAAAGCCGGCCGGTCATTCTGGGTTCAATGGATATCCGGCGTTTCGTCCGCGGTTTTCTCACCCGCAACAGTATTGATCTACCTGTTCTGTCCTACCAGGATCTCGCCTCCGATTTCACGATCCAGCCGGTTGGATCCGTCACACTCACGGAAACCAAGGAGACGGTTCCGTCAGCGGAGCGTCGCGGCCCGGTCGCCGCGGCCGGTTGATGGAGCAGCAGTTGATCGTGGGATGGACCTGATGAGACAACCACAAGCAGGGCAGCAGCTGCGCTCCATTGGCGCGGGCTCGTGCTCTAGGCTCCTCGCAGTGCTCGCTGTTCTGCTGGTCGGCGATTGCACTAGCTTGAATAAATCAGCTATTGGAGTAGCGGAGGCGCCAGGACCAGAGTTATCAGCTACCAAGGATGTCGATCCTGCCGTGCGCGAGCGCGTTGTGCACGCATTTCGCCAGGATGCTGGTGAGGACACTCTGCGCGCTGCTTTGAGCCAACGGCCCGGCAACGTTGATGTTGCGATCCCTCTTGCGCGGGCCTTACTGGCGCGAAAGCACGCGGATGAGGCGTTTCAGATACTGGACAGCGTTTTGATTGCCACACCCGGTGATCTGCGTGCACTGAACGCGAAAGCCGTGGTCCTCGACACCGAGGGACGCCACTCTGAGGCCCAAGCGCTGTATCAACGCGCACTTGCAACGGAGCCAGACAACGAGATGTTGCGCAACAATCTGAACCCTTCGCTCGCACTCAATGGCAAAGCCGACAGCGGAAACGCCAGTTTGCGTGCGCCGTCCGACGAGGCTCATCCGTTGATAGACTGGAAATAACCAGCGCCTCAGACATGCGCTGGCATCGCTAACCGCCGTGAGCAGGACGTCGGCTGCATCGTCTCCATCCTATTTGCCGAGCACGCGCTGCAGTGCCCTTAGTACGGATCGTCTGTTGTTCAGATGCGGTGGCATTTGAGATTGCATGGATTTGGGGGTCGAGAACCCCAAACTTGCAATTTCGTTTTATGGATTCATTTTCGGGGCGGAGCATAATTCTGTGCCGGGACGATGCGGCCGAAGAAGCACAAGACGACGTGATCGAACGATCTGTTCCGGGCTCGGCTCGACCAGATCATCAATCTGAAGCACGAGCTGGTTCTGCTTGCCGGCAAGATCGATTGGGACTGGATCGACGGCGAGATCGCGCCGTTCTACAGCGAGAACGGCCGGCCGGGGATTGAGACCCGCTTCATGACCGGGCTGTTGTTGCTCAAGCACATTTACCGGCGGTCCGATGAGGGGGTCTGTGAGCGCAGGGTCCACGATCCGTATTTCCAGTACTTCACCGGCGAAGAGTTCTTCCAGCACGCGTTCCCGCACGAGCGCTCGGATCTGCGGGTCGGCGACAATCTGGAGTTGCTGCTGGCCGAGAGCCTGCGGGTGGCGCACGAGGCCGGCGCGTTCGCAGCCAAGACCTCAAGCGGGTCACGGTCGACACCACGGTGCAGCCGAAGGCCATCAGCTTTCGGACTGACGTCAAATTGCTGCATGCAGCAATCCGAGGGCTGAACCGCCTGGCAAGCAGGCACGGCGTCAGGCTGCGGCAATCCTATTCTCGCGTGGCGTCGCGGGTGTAGGCGCTATCGAGGATCCACCAATTCGACCATACATAACTGTTCGCTCTCTTATTTTTTGCATTGAGTTCAGGCCGGCGAGGCGCGGCAGATCCCCATAAAATGCTTAGTTGACGACTAGCTTACGAAGACGTTCTCCCGGACGCACAAATCAATCAGAATTGCCTCAAGTCGACGAAATTAGGTTGCTGCCCTGCTTGACGACACCCCGCGCATCTGTTCTGCGGGGTACGCCGGACGAAAAGAAAGAGGGGCCGTTTTGTGGATCGAGGCGGCGGGGCCTGCTACGGCAGCTTCGGCTCCAAGTCGACGGGCTTGCCGCAAGGATTGTTTCATGCCTCTGCGTACGCAACCAGTCTATTCGCGCTAACATGCGATAAGAGCCGTGCATTGCCGGTAAGTTCGCCGAGCCATGCTAGGCAACCTTCGCGGAGGGATGCTTCGTCGTCTTGAGGCGCGTTACACTGCATCGGCCGTCGACGCTGACAGGCGCGTCACCATCGATTGTGGCACGATGGACGACGCGATGCTGGTCACCGTAATCGTTGACCGCATAATGCTGCGTTGCGCGGTTATCCCAAATTGCGACATCGCCCTCTTTCCAGCTCCAGCGCACGGTGTTTTCGGGCGCCGCGATATGAGACTGGAATAGATCGAACAGCCTCTGACCGTCGCGCTTTTGGATATCGATAAACCTTTGCACCAGATCGCCGAGCACCAGCGCGCGCTCGCCGGTCTCGGGATGTACACGGACCACAGGATGCTCGGTCTCATAGATCGTTTTAGTAAAGACCTCATCAAAATGTTTCTGGTCGATTTCGCGAACACGGCAGGTCCCGGCGTAATCGAAGGCGTTGCTGTGAACGGTCCAGAGTTCGTCGGCAAGCCGTTGGATGGGTCGTGGCAGATCCAGATAGGCGGACACAGCGTTCGACCAAATCGTATCGCCACCGGACGATGGGACCACAACAGCTCGCAGCACCGCAAGTTTGGGATAGGCCGCGAGAAACGTTCCATCGGCGTGCCAAACATCAGCCCGGCTACCTCCGCGCGCGGAATCAAGCTCGATGATCGAGGTCTTTTCATTGATCGCACCGAGTGTCGGATGCGGCACAAGCTTTCCCAAACAAGCAGCAAAGCGCTCCTGCTCCGCGTCATCAAGATGCCCTTGATTGCGGAAGAAGATCACCTTGTGCTCGAGCAGCAAGCTGTTGATCGCAGTGATGGTTCGGCTCGGTAAATCACCCGAGAGCCTGATATTTCCGATTTCAACACCGATGCGCGCTGCGCGCTTGACGACGTCGGTCGGTGGAATGACCCTATCAATCGAGGCCGTTTCTTTCATTGCGATCTCTTCCAAGCTTTGCGGATTGCTCAACAATAAGGGTTAGGGTCACTCGGTTTCGAAGGCGAACCTCGCGCTACGGGTACTCTCAAGCAAGCACCATGCCAGTCGGAAAACGAAGCTGTGAAGGTCCGTCAGCTAGCTGATCGGATGATAATTCGAACAGTTGCCAGGAACTCGATGCTGCCCCCTTCCTCTTTCCAACCCGAATCCGTCAAAAACCGGACGGATGCATTTGAGGCGAGCGCCTGGGTCGGCGGGGAACGGCATAGGGCGCATAATCGACAGGAATTGTACCGCTCGGCACCCGAAGAGAAAGGCCGTACGGTCCTCGTGCAACGTCGGGCAGCCAGCCGTGCGTGCCGTTCTCGTCCAGTATGCGCCTTCCACTTAACTGTTTGCGGCAATCGGCCAAGTCTCGAGCCGCATCTGCGAACGAGCCATCACCGGCTCCCAAGGTGTCCGGGACCTGCCCTGGCCGTAATCACGGCCGGAACATCATCCGCTCGAAATGGAAGAGGAATAGACGAGCTTGGAAGATCTCCAAACGATTGAACTACGGTTTGATCCAGGCGAAAGCCATTGAACCGCGGCACTGGGATGGCGATGTTCTCGATGCACCGGCGTCCGAGCACGGTGAGGCAGATGTTCTGCATGGCCCCGCTGGCTTTGCCTAACAAGCCAAAGATATGTCCAGTCCCGGTCTTTATAGGTGTTTCAATGTTGTCAAAGTAGTTACCCTCGATCAGTGCTTGCACAGATGATCCAGCATCCACTGCATGGAAGAATCCGCCGCTTTGTTGCGCATTCGTATTGTGGAAATAATTGTTAACGAGATGAATAACGGCGTGCGCACCGTCAATGTGCGGCGCCCGCCCCGAGATCTCATGGAAATAATTATTTGCGATAGTGATCGTCTGCGGAACACCGAGAAATAGGAGATTCCAATAGTGCTCCCCGTTGCAATAGGAGGAATAGGTATCGCCGCCATCGAAGTCGTTCCAAGAAATCGTAATATTCGTCGTAGGGCCAAAGCCGCCGGCAATCATCTGTCGCCCGATATTATGGAATCGGTTGTGATCGATCCAAACCAGGTCGGCTCGTGCAATTGCAATAGCATCACCGGCAAATATCACGCCTTGATTGACATCACTGATGGTCAGGTTGCGAATAACGACGTTGCTGACCCCATTCAGGCGCAGCCCCTTCCCTTTGATTGTAGCGCTCGGACCAACGCCGATCACTGTTTTGTTTGAGCCAATTTCCAGCGGGCGCTTGCCGGCCCGGTCGAAGCCGACCAACGTCTTCTCCTTGCCATCGCAATGCGCGTCGTTGCCATCTAGGAGGAGAAGGGACTCACGCTTGTAAGGTGCCGAACAAGCGCGGCCGTATTGGCATCCCTGCCCCTCGCCTCGCCCTTCCGTACCGGTAAAGTCTATGGTTCCGATTACCTGGATCTCGCGCGGACTATTGTCATTGCACTGCCCGAAGCTGTACGAACGACATAACTCATGATCCAGAGCTTCGGTTGATCTCACCTGAACTATCTCGCCTCCAAGGCCGCCCGTCGCTGCAGAGCCAAAGCCGTTGAGGGCTTCCGATCGCACATTGTTCGATCCGAGCACGGAAGAGATGCCGAGAACGACAGCAAGTCCGCCGAGCACGCGCAACGAACGCTTGATGTGCTCCATCGTGTCTTTTCTAAACATTAGCTCTCTCTGCTACCCGGAAATCCCCACGAGAAACTGGACTTTCGACCTGAAATGCTGAACTGGAATGGCCATCAGCATGGGGCGTTAACGCCATCACATCGGCCTCAATAAGGCAGGAACGGAATATTGGAACCCTGCTAAACAACAGCCGAAGTGTGCAGCCGCAGGCTCCGTACCAACTGCGACGGATCTGGGTAGCCATTGAGCCACTCACGGCCGATGAAAGCAGCGGTCGATGCTTCGAGAGCTCGGTCAGAATGAAAGCAAGATGCTATCCCACGGCTGGCCCTAAGGCGCACGGCTCGAAGACGACGGCTGGACCAGCTTGCAAACGCTCTTCGATCTACCCCCTTCCACACATCATAGGTTAGCTGCCTCAGCTCCAGCGTGCGCGGAGGAATGAAACTACCCAGGTTGGCTCTTTCTGTGATCCGGCATGAGGCGCACCGCAGTTCAAATCAAGAGCCGCCCGGCTGTCCGTTGGGCTGCCGGTGGCTTCGCCCATGTACACGCCGCCCGCCTTCCGAGTCGTCGACAACGCCGAGCCCTCATCGGAAAATGCGCGAGGCAGTCAGCGACACTGATCACCGCCACTCACGAAGGGCTTGTTGGAGCGCTGCCCGTAGTATTCGACGAGAGCGAAGGCTCCATGGGCAACATTTACGCGCGCCTGGCGCGTTCGAGTCCGCATTGGAAGCTGACGCCGACTGGCGAGGCCATGGCGATTTTCGCTGGGGCGCGGGCCTATGTCAGCCCTTCCTGGACGTGACCAAGCACGACAGGCCGAGGCCGTACCGACGTGGAACTATGTCGCGGTGCATGCCTACGGTCGAGTTGAGTTCTTCGATGATGCCGATCGATTGAGGGGAGGTCGTCACGCGGCTGACCGATATGCAGGAGCGCTCGGGCAAAGTTGGGCGATCACCGACGCTCCTGCCGATTTCGTCAAGCGGGGCTCAAGGGGATTGTCGGTGTGCGATTGCAAATTGCACGGCTCTATGGCACGCGGAAGATGAGCCGGAACCGCAATACGGCGGATCGCGCCGGCGTCATCGAGGGCTTATCCAACAGCGACGGTGAGGAAGAGCGTCGTGCCGCTCACCTCATTCCGAAAGGATGACGAACCCGAACGGCTTATCGTAAACGACCCCGTGCCACGTGGATTTTCTCGACTTCCTCGACTGCTCTCCATCAGCCTAACGACGTGCTGGCGGCGGTGGGTTTCTGCTCGCGTCAGGTGCCCCACGCATCACAGAAAACGTGTATGATGCCATTGAACGGGCGCCGTCTATCGCGAGCGGCAGCCGTGGCGCCCAGGCTCCGAGGCCAACTTCGCAAAAAAAACGATGCACCAGTGGGGGCCCATGGGATGGTTCGCACGGCATCGCAGCAATGCTTTGCATTGAGATCGGATTTACGAGCGCGGCGCCGGCTCTTCATTGTCAAAGCACCCCCTTCCCAACCACTTCAGCACGGACTCCTGCGACCGGGTTAACCTGATCCGCCTCCGAAGCTCTGCTCAAGCTTTGGGCGAGGGTTGCATGCAACTAAAACTACTTTCCGGATTGATATCGCCCTTCCGGCTCAAACAACGATGCTTCGAATGACGATTGCCGTCGCATCTCGAACACTGCGTCTGCAGGTTTCGCTTGATTGCACTTGATGGCTTGCAATTCTCTAGAGATTTGCAAAGGGCCAGCGAGCGTCTGGAATCTCGCATTGCGGTCGGGTTGCAGATTTTCTGACAGTTCGTGACAATCAGCGGTCGCGCCAACACTTCCAACGGGCAGCAAGAAACGCGAATGTCTCAAGTTATCAAGGTCACGCAGCTTGCTTCTGTCATAATGATGGGGCTCCCGGAGCACCCCTGCTCGACGACCCACTCGACCTCAGACGCTCAAGAGACCCGTTCCGCCCGATCCACGCCCTCGGGCGCAACGGGCATGCTGAATTGAAAAACGGCTCCGCGAGGATCATTGGCGCCCGCCCACATTCGGCCCCCGTGCGCCTCAATAATAGAATGGCAAATGGCCAGCCCCATGCCCATACCTTCGGATTTGGTGGTGTAAAACGCCTCGAACACGCGCTCTGCGCTGTTTGGATCGAGTCCTGGACCCGTATCCCGAAAAGCGACCACTACATTATTCGAGCCATCAGTCCGCGTAGCGATCAGTAATTCGCGCTCGCCTTCGTTGATCTCGCTCATGGCCTCGATGGCGTTCGTGATCAGATTGAGAATCACCTGCCGCACCTGAACGCGATCTGCTCGAACGAGCGGCAACGCCTCAGGCCGTCGGGTTCGCACCCACACTTCATGTTTTGCGAGTTCCGCGCCAACTAGGGCCAGCACCTCTAAGATCACTTCGTCAATTGCAAGAAGCTCCGTTTGTATCGGAGCCTTATTCATAAGAGCGCGGATCCGGCGGATCACATCCCCCGCGCGCATACTGTCACGGACAATCAAACCGAAGGTCTGCCGAACCTCTTCCAGATTTGGGGGTTGAGCACCGAGCCAATTTAGCCCTGCCCCCGCATTGCTGCTGATCGCCGCAATCGGCTGGTTCACCTCATGGGCGATCGAGGCGGCCAGCTGTCCCATTGTCGTGATCCGATTGGCGTGTGCAAGGCCCATCAGAGTTTCGCGATAACGTCGTTCGCTTTCACGGGCTTCGGCTTCCACTTTCTTTCGCTCTGTCAGATCGAGGACGAAGCCAACACCGTGGTCCTGTCGCTCATCGAATACGGCGAGGCCAATTAGCACCGGCACGCGGCTGCCATCCTTCCGAATATACTCTTTCTCGAACTGCTGAACAGCTCCGGTTCTTTTTGCTTCTGTCCGAGCATCCATTGTGCGCTCGTGCCATTCTGGAGGCGTCAGGTCGAGACCGTTCACTCGCCCTGCGAGAAGATCGCTTTGGTCGTATCCAACCATCGCGAGGAAGGGTTGATTTGCCTCGATGATCTCGCCCCCTTTCCGGATGATAAAGATTCCGATGACGTTAGCGTCGAGTAAGCGCCGGATTTTCGCCTCCCGTTGCTGCACTTCGCTGTACAACCGACTGTTTTCCAGCGCTGTTGCAGCTTGAGAGGCAAGCATTTTCAACACCGAGTTGCGCGCAGCTGAGAATATGCGCGGGGCGAGATTATTCTCCAGATAAAGTACGCCGATCAGCTTGCCTTGCGTGATCAGCGGCAGGCAAAGAATAGAACGCGATTTGCGCTCGCGGATATACGGGTCTTCCGCAAATGAAGGCTGGGCGGCAGCATCTTCGAGAATGACGTTTTCGCGGACACGTAGGACGAAATGCAGCACGGACTCGGGAAGAGCCATCGGAGTCACGGGCTGTTCACCCACCTTTACAAGCAGCGCATCCGCTACCGTTGTAGCTTCCGCCTCGATCCGTGGCTCGTCCCCATCCAGCAGAATCAACAAACCTCGCTCGGCGCCAGCCTGCTCAATGGCAGTCCGCATAAGCGTGTCGATGAGCTTTTGAAGCACAATCTCGCCGGAAATCGCCTGCGACACTTTTGTCACCGTCGCCAGATCAAGATGCTCAACCGGAGCTCCGATCCTCATGCCATTCACGGCAAGAGTGGTCTCCTCATGGTTGAGATGGGGATTTAGCTCCTCGAGTTGACGCACCTTACCATCCGCTCCCCAACGAAGATAGCCATGCCGGGCGTCCTGCAGGTAAACCCGGGAGATCCTGTCAAAGCCGCGCGCTGCATAAAAGCGCGCTGCAAGTTCACAAGCGACCCCCTCGTGATGGGCGAAACCGTTACGTCCTGCGGTCTGGATTGAATGTTCGTACAGCCGCATTGCGTCCGCATCCCGGCATTCCAGCCTCGCAATTTCAGCCCTGACCAAGGAAGCCCGATTGTCAAAGTTTTCGGGGCAATTCGTGACCCATATCTGCAGCTGTCTGTGATGGGCATCAATCATTTCGCGATGTTGCTGTTGTTCGCTTTCACACAGCCTCTCGCAGTAACAGGAGAGAGACAGCGCGCCATAGAAGTGAAATTCCGCGATCAAGGACTCTGTCGGGATGGTCCACAATCGGGGCTCTGCCTTCGAGCGAGCAGCAATAGCTGCAGGATAATCGCCGGCCAGAAACCGCGCCTGAAGTTTGCGGATCCAGTAGACGGTTTCGCTCGGTGACAGCTCCGGACTGCGTTCAAATGATCGCTCGATGTCCTGCTCGTCAAATTGCTGATCATCGAAGGAACCGAATGAGCGCGTGAGGCCGCGCATGGTTCTAATAATTGCGAGCTGTGCAGTCATGGCATCAGCAGCAAACTTGACCTTTCTGTTCCGTATCGTAGCAAGGCTCTTCTCTATCTCGTTCTGCACCTCTTTCAGGGGATCTCCTGCCATCAACATATTTGAGGTTAGATGAACCAAGCTGTACGCCTCATAGATGAAATCGCCGATGCTGTTCGCAGCTTCGAGCGCTCGCCGGATCAACACTCGTCCGTCCCTCAGGGGCTTCGTCCACGGGATCACGTTGCCTCCCATCGCCAAATAGACCGGAGCCCGAAAACGAGAGAACTCACCGCGATCAACCAGATCGCACGCAAGACGACCAAATTTATCAGCCGCTTGGTAGTCACCGAAGCGGCCGGCCGAGATTCGGCCCAGCCATGCGTAGTGGGTACAAGACGCATCAGTGTTGCCGTATTCGAGGCTGATGCTGACGGCTCTGCAGATGACCAGAGCGGATATATTGGCGTCCGTGAAACCTGCGGGCGGAAGAATCCGCGTCAAGACGGAAAGCGTGGCAAGCGTGGTCTGATCTGTCATTTCAGGCAAACCAGCAAGCTCCTCGATCGCGTCCGGCAGACGTGACCACATCCGCTGATATTCGGTTAGTGTTTCTTGGTCCGTCGGATGCCGCGACCACTCGATCCCGACATCGCGAAGATATTCGAGACCTATGAACACCGCTCGGCCGTGCTGACCGAGCGTCAAGTAAAGATCGACCCGCAAACATGCGACCGTCGCTCGTTCGGGCGCGCTCAAAGCGCGCTTCGACAGCGCAGACAGGAGGCACTCCGCAACCTCCAGCCGGCCTACCAAGCATTCACATTCGGCCCGACTGGTTTCCAGTGCGAATGCGAGTTCGTGGCGCCTTTGCCACGAATCCTGCGCGAGCAGCGCAGCACCGACGGTGAAATATGTCAGTGCCGAGGCGTAGGCCGCCGACGCCCTGGCACGCTGCCCTGCGATTAAATTAAACTCCGCGAGCTGCTCTCGCTCCTGACCGGAAGCGATGAGCGCGACACCTCGATTGAGTTGACTGACAACATCGAAGATAGCCTCCTCACGTTTGTGCGCAGGGACATGTGCCGCAAGCATCCGACCGATCCGCAAATGGGCAGGAGCGCGCGAGGATTCCGGCACCAGCAAGTAAGCCGCCTCTTGAACGCGATCGTGGACAAAGCGGTAGACTGTTCCCTGGCGCGAGACCAGTTCCTGCCGGATCGCTGGCCATAGCCTCGCCTGCACCTGTGCCTGTGACGTTTCGAGCACGATCGCAAGCTCTGCCGTCTCGGCCATGTTGCCGAAACAGGCCAGCTGTTGCAGCGCGTCCTGCGTTTCGTCGGGCAGCCGGATGAGCTTACCAAGCATCAGATCGACGACGTTCTCGGTGTACGCTTTTGCGTGAATGCGCTCGAGATCCCAACGCCAGCGCGCCGGCTCGTGAGCGAACGTTAACAGCTGCTCTTCGGCAAGTTCAGACAAGAATTGAATGGCGAAGAACGGATTGCCCATCGTCTTCTGATGCACCAATTTTGCAAGCGGGGCAGCGCGTTTTGGTCCGCAGCGAAGAGTGTCCGCGACCAACTGCGCGACATCGTCTGCAGTGAGCGGCGACAGCGTGATCTCCTCTAGATTTGCGTCGGCTCTCCTGATGGACTCGAGCTTGCGTTTGAGTGGATGGCCTGCATCAACTTCGTTGCTGCGGTAAGCTCCAATGACGAGCAGGTGCAGGTTCGACTGGGTCAGAAGATCCTCGATCAGGTCGAGGGTTGCGGCATCGTGCCACTGCAAATCGTCGAGGAAGAGCACCAATGGATGGGTCCGCCGGGCGAATGCACCAATAAAGCGGCGAAGCACGAGCTGGAAACGATTTTGCGCTTGCCGGGCTGGAAGCTCAGCAGGCGCGGGCTGCTCGCCAATGATCAGGCTCAGATCGGGGATCAATTCGACCATCAGCCGTCCATTCGCGCCGAGCGCCTCCCGGAGCGCTTGCCGCCAGGTCGCGAGTTCGCCCTCACTTTTGCTAAGAAGAGGCCGCACAAGACCCTGAAAGATTTGCACTAACGTCGCATAGGGAACATCGCGCTTCAGTTGGTCGAATTTGCCTGATGCCAACAGTCCGCGCGAGGGCACGAGTACTTTGTGTAGCTCCTGGACAAGCGAGGACTTACCGATGCCGGAGTAGCCGGCAACCAGCACCAACCTCGGCGCGCCGCTCTTCACCGCGCGATCGAAAGAGCCAAGCAAGGTCTCGATGTCGCGGGCTCTGCCATAGAGCTTCTCGGGGATGAGCAACCGATCAGGTGTATCGTCTGCGCCGAGCTCAAATGTGTCGATGCGACCGTGGTTGGCCCATGCTGCCAGACAGTGTTGCAGATCGTGCTCGAGGCCAGCGGCAGTCTGGTAGCGGTCCTCGGCGGTTTTCGCGAGGAGTTTCATCACAATCTGAGAGATTGGCTCCGGGAGGTTTTGCGATTTCTCGACAGGCGGTGTTGCTTTTCTTGCAATATGACAATGGACCCACTCCAAGGGATCTGAGCCCGTGAACGGCAGCGCGCCGGTCAGCATCTGATAGAACGTCACACCAAGTGAATAGAGATCACTGCGACAGTCGACTGAACGATTCATTCGTCCGGTCTGTTCGGGCGCCATGTAGGGCAGCGAGCCGGCGATGAACTCGGCAGGCTCAGGCGGCACACGCTCGCGGGAAAGTCGGGAAGCCAAACCAAACCCGGTGAGCCGGACCTGTTCGTCAGGACAATTGACCAGAATGTGAGCGGGTTTCAGGTCCTTGTGGACGAAGCCGTGCTGGTGAAGCTTGCCCACGGCCCTTGTGATACCAACAGCGAGGCGCAGGAAGCGCTCGGGCTCCATGCGGATCCCGAGTAAATTTAACAATGGCTCGCCGCATGGATCCTGCAGGACCAGCATCGTCCGACCAGCTTCTCGGATGAGTTCCAACGGCCGCACCGCCCATGCCTCGTCTAGCTCCTCCCTCAGCTCACATTCATGGGCGAGGCGGTCGAGCGTCGCTGGGTGTTCCGCTATGGGCCTCACGACAAGCACGACAGCCCTGCTGCCGTGGTTTTGCTGGCGCCACGCACGGCAAAACGCGCGATCACCGTCCTCCCACAGGGGCTGGATGTCACTGTCGACATTTGAGCCGAACAGAGTTCGGCTGAGGGAATCCCGCGGCATTTGCCCGCCCAATATCAATAAGGATTGAGCCAGAATCTGACACATATGGGGCGAGCTTGTGAAGGGACTTCGCACGGGGCGAGTACCGATCAAGGCCGCCAAAGACTGGACCGCCGCAACCAAGATGCGACTTACACACCCAATACGTCACCGCCTGATCGTGTCGATCCAGCCCAATCCCGCGCGCAGGCAGGCCTGCACAGCATCAGCAACGGCGTTCCCGCCTAGGGCGTATTTGGGAATCGTGCGATGTGGACTGCTCAATGAGGTCCTGCGTCAGCTATGCTGCCACTGATCGTCTCGGCGACGATCGCGGTTCTCAGGCGCACCCGAAATTAAGGCCACCGAAGCCGAAGCGGGATGGAGAAAACTCGCTCGGTTACGGCTTGCGGTGGATCGTAAGGAACGTGATCAGCCGCCGGGACTCGCAATCTGCTCTTATCTGTTGGGACGAATAGCCGCGGGGCTGATCGCTATGCTACCCGAGAGCTTACGTTTTCCCGAATGCGGAATTGTCAGGAGCGCTGCCTCGGAGCGAAAACGAAACGCAACACGAAAAAAGGCCTTGAACCCCACTTAACCTCAGGTTGTAGCACTCAGCTCGCGAGCTTACGAAGTCTGTCTCTTCACGGGAGAGACGATAGAGCCGAGAGATATCTCGCTGCTTAAACCGCTTCAAGCAAGGCGTAAGCTATCCCAAAAGCGGTGAAGATAATTGCAATCAAAACGAAAGACGGCGGAACGCCTCTTGTCGCCGCGCTCACTGTGACAACATTTATTCAACCTGTGCGGACGAGAACTTTGCCGGATCGGACTTTTGCCAATTCGATAGATCTACACCAGGATCGTACAACGTGCACGCTAGGTACGAAGACGCAGGGAGTCACTACTACTCTGCCTTGCTGAGCGAGCCTCAGTTTTGCCACGCTGGTTGCTTCATTGGAGGCAGCATCACCACGGATGTACTGGCGATGTGGGGCGAACCCGGCGCGCTTTCTTCTCGACGGAGTGCGTCGGGCCGCCTTTAATGACACTACCTCGGCTCTATGCCCTTGGCGGATCGATGAGCTACTGGCAGGTCTGACAAGGGCTTCAGGTTGACCGCTCGGGGCGCGTTTTGCCGTTCCTATGTAGGTCAAAGAGCTAATCTTCAACTCCGGGCACGGTGATGTCCGCCAATTCTGGTAGGAGAATGATTCTTTCGCTGGATCAGCGATTGTCTGGCTGATGCAGGAGAGCAAATGCAGCTGGCTTTTGCTGGTGAAGGAAGCAACGAGACGAACGAACGTGAGCGCCCCTCCAACAGCGTGAGTTCGAGCGCATTCCTACAAACATGATGACGGAAAGGACTTGAATCGCACCTTGCGTCAGGTTGTACGAAGCCGATGCAAGGTGCTTTCCCCGAGCTCGCCAAGACGCAACTCACAGGCGCTCTGACGACGGAAAAGAAGTGTTCATGTCCTGATGCCGCTGCTAGTCGTTCTGGTTTCTATTTTCCTTAGTACAGGTGCGATAGTTTACGCCTCTTGCCGATCGCAACGCCGACGGGATCTGCGCGTGCACAAGCACAATCGCGCCAATTCGCTCAGCTCGCGCCCCGGCGTTCAACGACCAAGGCGCCGGGCATTCTGATCCTTCAGCCGCAAAATGAGTCGTCCGCTGCAGCCCCACTCGCGAAGGCCAGGCGACACGCGCCGCCGTGCTAAAGCAAGCGCCTCAAGTCCTGGATTAGGTGCTTCTCGACCGGCTGTTGATCGATTTGATCGATGCCACGGGGCCGGTCCAACGCGCCGGGATAGACGCGAAAGGCCGTTCTCGACCACTCAAGCGGTTTTTGCTAGACTTTCCTGTAATGGGTTGGGTGCGAACGGCGAACCAGTCACGTATCTCGAAAATCTCAAAGATTCGTCTGCGCCAAAGGCTGCGCACCTCAATCAGCGGTCGTTGTTACGAGACAATTCTACTTTAAACCGTACAAATGAGGCTCTTATCGTGACCAAGCGCTCTGAATCGCGGAAGGAAGCCGCAAATGTTGTAGGGCCGGAGGTGAGGCCGAGCGTCCTCGTCGTCGACGATGACCTCTCGATGCGCGAATCCCTGGTCAACCTATTTCGTTCGATCGGTCTAGATGTCGTCGCTTACGGAACGGCCCAGGAACTGCTGCAGAGCGAGCTTCCTGATGTTCCTAGCTGCCTCGTCCTTGACATCAGGCTGCCAGGATCGAGCGGGCTTGAACTCCAGAGTGAGTTAGCCAAACTGAAGATTCACATTCCCATCATTTTCATCACCGCTCATGGCGATATTCCGATGACCGTCAAAGCCATGAAGAGTGGAGCAATCGATTTTCTCAGCAAACCATTTCGCGATCAGGAACTGCTCGATGGCGTAGTCGCAGCTATCGAACAGGATCGGAAGAGGCGGGGTGTAGAAAAGGTGGTCGGGAGGCTGCAGTCCTTGTTTGAGGCCCTAAGTCCACGAGAGCAGGATGTCATGAAACTGGTCGCCGCCGGCCTGTTGAACAAACAGGTAGCCGCGGAACTCGGGCTCGCCGAAATTACAGTAAAAATCTATCGCGGGCACGTGATGAAGAAGATGGGCGCTCGATCGCTAGCCGATTTGATCAGGATGAGTGAGAGGCTTGGAATTGGCACCGACCGTTCCAGGGTACAAACCTAAGTATGAT
Organism: Bradyrhizobium sp. JR4.3; assembly: GCF_040547695.1. Lineage (NCBI taxonomy): Bacteria > Pseudomonadati > Pseudomonadota > Alphaproteobacteria > Hyphomicrobiales > Nitrobacteraceae > Bradyrhizobium > Bradyrhizobium sp. JR4.3. The sequence goes on from NZ_JBEPQF010000013.1 coordinate 142,020, forward strand.
TTTACAATTTCATCGAACACGCGCACCCTTCAGCTGGCTGTCATGCTTCTGCCACCGCCTTCGCCCAACTAGAACGGGGTGTCTTGTCCAGGTATTCAACTGTTTCCGTTGTCGACGACGATCCTTCGATTCGTACCGCACTGAACAACCTTTTGAAATCGCAGGGCCACGTCGTTCATACGTTTGCGTCGGCTGAGGAGTTCTTGCGGTCGTCTCAATTGAAGAACACGTCCTGTGTCATTGCAGACGTGCAGATGCCCAGGATGAGCGGCTTTGAACTTTTGGAACAGATGCGGGGCCAGGGCCACGCCGCGCCATTCATTTTGATTACTGCCGTCGCGGATGATCGTACGCGAGCCCGTGCGTTGAGCGTCGGTGTAGCTGGCTTTTTCGCCAAACCCTTTGCCGGTCTGGAGTTGATAACCTGCCTCGATGAAGCGCTCCGCGAGCATCGTGGCGGCACGGACGCGTGAAAGACGGGGAGGCAGCAGTCTCGACCACACCGCGCCCGCGCGGCGCTTACGATATCGATCCATGTGCCGCTGCCACTGCTTACCTCGCGCCCGTGGCACCATGGCCTTTCCACCTTGCCGCATTCCTGTCTCTTGTGTTGTGCCTTCGGCCTCTTATCGAAGCACTTGCAAGGGCTCCTGACAAAAACGCCACCGGTATGATCGCGTAATCAGACGAGCAGAGGCCCTCCTCGCCCGCACAAAGGTGCGCACCAACGGCGATGCTGAGCTTAGGTCGAAAGTACCACGGCAGCGGCTTGCCAGGCAGGACCTCGCCGAAACGGGTTCACCCGAGCTTTCGCGAGTGCTCCACAGAAAGTCCGGCCCCGGTGTCTGTGGAGGATGACGCGCCAATCACAGCGAAATCACGCAGCCCTTCAAGACGATCTCTGCAATCACAAAAGGCTGCACGCCATGTTGAACTTGCGAGCGATCCACAGTGTGCACCGCGAGATTGGAGCATTCCATCCCAGTATCCTTCCGGCGGGCCGAAGCACCCGAAACTTACGCATCCGTTCCAGCCGTAACACTGATGACCCTGATCGATGCGATCTCAAGCCCTGCCTTCGCTACCGACGGGAGTGCGCCCTTTTGGGTCACCATGAAAGTTAGGTCCACTCTTTCTCCTTTTCAGGATTCATCCTAACGCAAGCTACCGCACGGCATGCGAAAATTCCTCGCGCGCCGGCTAAGCAAGCCTGTCCGCGAAAGACGACCTTAGCCAGTGGCGTTCGCTGGATGTGGAGATGCTACTAGACATAGTAGCTTCGTTCCGCACGGTTCTCAGCTAAATCACTGGAGCTGATTTTCAGACGCGCTAACGCGCAACCCAAAGGAGGTCGAAAGACGACTGTTCGACTCTCTTGTACGATGTTGGCCGCGCGCATGTTCGTCGGGCAGCTTTTCTTGTCGAGGAGACGATCACATGGTCGGAGTACACGGGCCGCGCAGAATGAAAACAGTCGAAACGCTCGAGTCGAATGTCCGCTCGTACTCACGTTCCTTTCCTGCTGTCTTCAGTCGGGCGCGCGGCTCGATCATGTTCACTGAGGGTGACCGAAAGGTCATTGACTTTCTGTCCGGCGCTGGAGCGCTAAACTATGGCCACAACAATCAGGAAATCAAAGCAGCAATCACCAAGTACCTGGAGTCGGACGGCGTCGTCCACGGCTTGGACATGGCCACTCCAGCAAAGGTCGAATTCATGGAGACTTTTAGCTCTGTCATCCTTCGTGAACGGAATCTTTCCTATCGCTTTCAATTTACGGGTCCTACGGGAGCTAACGCCGTTGAAGCAGCCCTAAAGCTCTCGCGTAAGATCACAGGGCGTCACAACGTCATTTGTTTCACGAATGGATATCACGGCCACAGCTTGGGAGCCCTAGCTGCCAGCGGTAACCGCTTTTACCGCAACGCCAGCAGCATTCCCTTATCCGGCACAACTTTCATGCCGTATGATGGGTATCTTGGCTCCGCTGACAGTCCGGCGGATTACGCGCGAAAGGTATTAGTGGACGAGAGCAGTGGTATTGACCTTCCCGCCGCCATTCTCGTCGAAACCGTGCAAGGAGAGGGAGGCATTAACGTCGCGGGTAAGGAATGGTTGCAGTCAATTCAGGCTTTGGCAAAAGAGGTCGGAGCTATTTTCATAGTTGACGACATCCAAATGGGCTGTGGTCGTACAGGCGAGTTCTTCAGCTTTGAGTTCGCTGCTTTGTCGCCAGACATCGTTGTGATGTCGAAATCGCTGAGCGGGTACGGCTTGCCGTTGTCGATGCTCTTGATCAAAGAGGCGATCGACGCATGGGAACCAGGCGAGCACACGGGAACGTTTCGAGGAAACAATCTTGCACTCGTTTCTGGCAAAGCGGCCTTGACCCTGTATTGGCGTAACCAGATGTTCTCGCAGCAGGTCCAACGCTTGGGCGCATTTATGCGGCGTCGGCTCGATGCTATCGCGCATCAGTACGGAAACAAGTTTGCTGTTCGTGGACGAGGCATGGTATGCGGCTTCGATTGCAAAACGACACAGATCGCAGAGGCGACGTCACATAAAGCGTTTAAGAAGGGCTTAATCATCGAGCGATGCGGAGCGACGGATCAGGTTGTGAAGTTCTTGCCCGCACTTACGATCGACCAAGACACGTTGGGACAAGGCCTAGACATATTCGAGGAGTCGTTGACCGAAACGTTGAATTCAGCCCAAGGAAGCTAATTTGTAGGCACACGAGACAAACTCGTTGCGCAACAGCATCGCCGCACAAGTCACTGGCGCGAGCTCCTCCTTGCCGAAACGTTCAGGAGTTTTGAAGCCGCGATTATGGAGGTGCCGCCTGAACGCCGATTCTGTCTGTGATCCGCTGAGTCGGCTGATGCGCGAAGAACGCCTGCTGCCCTCGATCCACAACAGTGAGTGCGAGCAGCACCTTTGAGCATAGAACCTCGCAATCGCGAACGACACTAGTGGAGCTGGCTCTCTATCAATCATCCTGCGAGTACGATCCAACTAAAGGCCGTCGCGGATGCACACCAAGCCACGAGCTGCACCAAGAGATAGCGCGACGAAAGTCGTCATGGCACGCGGGTTGACGGCATCAGTCACACGAAGCCGAACAAGCCAATCAAAACGGTTGGTCCTCGGCTTTTGCTCCAGAACTGCAGAGCACCGCTATCGGCGCACGCCCGTAGCACGTGCCGTAATCCCAATGTTGGCGTGCTTGCCGTTCCGCTATCAGAAGCCCCTCTTGGCGTGAGCACCTCGGCGTCAAGCGAAAGTGATGGACCGCATGCCAACTATGCTGGGCCAACCAAGGAAGCCCGACGCATCTGCCGGGTCTGAGATGCGTCGGGCCGAGTGGGAGACTGAGCGTGACAGTCTCCCTCCCGCAAACGCGTCTGCAAGTCGTATGCCGCGCCTATGCCGCTACGGCCGTGTGCGAAATTAGGGTATCTTGTCTTTGCCACAAAGTTCCGCGAGGCATTCAGAGATGCGCGGCCCACAGCTAGTTCGTGGGAGGCCTAACAAGCTGAGCCTATTCCCCTTCCAAAAACTCCCGCCATCGCCTTTCGTTTGGATCAAAAATGAGGCAGAAGAAGCGGACAACGGGCCGCCGGCTCCTCAACAACAGATATCTAGATGTTTGATACATTGCTACCCGTGACTCGAACGAACGTCCCCAGGTCGCGCACGGCAGAGGCATACGATCGAGATCTCAGTTTAGATTTCGCGAAAGGTGCACTCATTGTTTTGGTGATTGTTGGGCACCTGATCCAGTATGTCATCTACCGAGACGACGGGTTTTGGCTTTCGCCGTACTACAAATCGATCTATATGTTCCACATGCCACTTTTTATGGCGATAAGCGGATATCTTTCTGCTCGATCGCTGCTGCAAAAGCCGTTCACTCGAGCCGCCACCGACCGTGCGAAGCAGCTGTTGCTGCCGATGCTGTTTTGGTGGGCAATAATGGAGACAGCTAAGTTAGCGGCGTTGTGGCGCGCGACCAGCCTAACGAGCGGACTTTCGGAATTTTTAGACGATCTCGCTGGCACATATTGGTTCATCTGGGCCACGTTTATTTCCTACCTTCTCATCAAGATTTCTACCATGCTTACCCGCCGATCGTGGGTCATAGCTGGCTCAGCCATACTGGTCGCGCTCGCGCCTCTGACATTCTCCATATCACCGCTGATCAGATTTACTTACCCGTTCTTCTGCTTCGGCTTCTTGCTTGCTCAATCGGGAGAACGATCGACCAGTGCATTGCGACATCACAAGCCGCTCCTGATTTTATTTCTCTCAATTGTGACCTGCGTATGCTTTCTAGCTTGGGGTAAGAGCACCTATGTCTATAACAATCTTGGGGTAATTCACGACTTTCGGTCAACTCAAGACGTGCTTGTGATGTTTGTTGGCTCTGCAGCTGCGTCAGCAATCGCTATCGTACTCCTGTTGAAATGCTGGCGCTTTGGCCATTCAAATCGAATGGCCCGCTTTATCGCGGTGGAGTTGGGCCAGACCACGCTGCTGCTCTACCTGGTCCAGGGTACCGTGTTCCGTCTCATGGATTTCATACAATTCGGAGAGCTTTGGGATCTCACGACCCGGTTGATCATCGCGGGTGTGCTCGGGGCCGCGATCATTGCGATCGCCCTAACGATCCGCTCGATCGTTCGAGGCGTTCCATATCTGTCTCAGCTCGTCCTTGGAATGCCGCCACGCTCAGGTCTCCCGCAAGCCAAACCTGCAATGAATTAGCTGTATCCATTTGATCGTTTGAGTACGGCAGGTGCCGATAGCAACGACTTGTGAAGCCGCTGGAATAGCTTTCGAACCCAGATCCGGCGGCGACGGCGAGCCGCCGTCGAGGCGATGATCGGCATAAGAGCAACCCCATCGAGCGTGTATTGCTCTCAGTTGTATGGCACCGGCGAACTCAGCCCATTGCCGTCCATCCAAATACGGTCGAGTGCCGTGAGATTAGCTTCGGCTGTACCAATCGTCTAGCCGTCAGTTTTCCCAGATCGAAGCCAATCCATTCACACTCAACAAGATGGTTCTTCGACTACCTGAACCCGAGATCTCCCAGTCGTTCGAATCTCCGTCTAGACCCGCAGCTGCCCGAAGTAAAAGGCCCTTGGAAACCAACAAGCCGTTCTTGTTCGTTGAGGCGATTCGATTGCTCATCGCGAGCCTGTCTGCTTCTCACCGTCTCGAGACGGTGACGATCTCGATCGGAAGATTTAATTGAGATTAACGATCATGCGGCGCACGACCGCGCGTTGTTGAACTCCCGCGTCCAATGCATGCGACAATGGCTGCACGATGAAACAGCTTGCACACGTACTTTGCATGCCCGCGAAAATGCAAGCGTGCCGAGGCTTGGCGGGTTCGCCGGTTCGACGAGGTCTCAAATAAAGCCGGACAAGTCTCCCGGGATCTGGCGCAGAGACGAACCCGACCCGCTTCGCGGCACGGCCACCGTTTGGGAAGTCACGAGACGATCTGCCGAGATCCTCTTTTGGTCTCAACTCGGGCGGGTGCGAGGAAGGCACTCACTAACGGTGATAACGCAGGTCGTCGAGCTTTCGGCCAGGGCTAGATGACGATCGTGCGGCCAACGTATCGTCGCAGCAAGCCCCGCCTCGTTATCGGACTGGCGCTCCTCTGCAATGGCGCCGCGCAGTTCCCCGACCGTACTTGCTCGTTTGCATGTTGGACCTTGCACTAGCTTGACTTGGAAGGCGTCCAGTTTACGATCGCTCCGCGCAAGCCGTCCGGAAGCCGATATGACTCCTGCGCCTCAGGGAATGCTCCGCTACGGACATCAGCTGCCCAGCGCGAGAGGCCCTCCTGCAGCAGCTGATGGCCCTCTACATAGACACGCACGAATTTTGGATAATGGCTTCCCGCGAGCCCCAACACGTCGTGGAACACTAGAACTTGGCCTGAGCAACTTGGACCCGCTCCGATCCCAATCGTTGGTATGGTCAGAGATTCAGTCGCTCGGGCAGCGAGCTCAGCCGGGATGCCTTCAAGGACAAGAGCAAAGCATCCCGCCTGCTGTAGCTGGTGCGCATCGTCAAGCAGACGTAGGGCATCGTCCGCGTTCCGACCTTGCACCTTGAAGCCACCCATTGCGTTGACGCTTTGTGGCGTGAGACCTAGATGGCCCATCACGGGAATTTCGCAATTCACCAAGGCTCGGATCATCTCGACACGCTTACCCCCTCCCTCAAGCTTGACGGCGTCGGCGCCACGCTGAAGGAATCCTCCAGCGTTGCGTATCGTGTCGTCGGGACTGAGATGAAAGCTAAGAAACGGCATGTCAGCTACAAGCATGGCCCGAGGCCTTGTCCGCGCGACCGCCTCCAGGTGGTGGTTCATCATCGCCATGCTGACCGGTAACGTGTCATCAAACCCAAGGCATACGTTGCCGACGCTATCGCCAACAAGAATGACGTCGACCACAGGATCGGCGATACGTGCCGTTACCGCATCATAAGCCGTGGTCATGACGATGGCGCGCCTCTCCTCTTTGAATCGTTGCAGAACTGGAATCGTGACGCGCTCACCTGACAGCTGCGAAATGTGACTCATGTTCGATCGGACCCGGCCCGCATGTTTCTGGAAATGGCCTTTCCCTTGGAAGAGCAAATGGTCTCTGTCAATAGGGAGCCTGAAAAGGCGCGTCACTGAGAAGTTGGAGAGCACAAAGTTTCCAATGATTGCGCGATCAGCAAACAAACTCTTTCAAGATGTTCCTCTGCGATGTGATTCTGGGACTCCAGCATCCAAACATTCTGCGACTCAAAACGGCGGCCTGTAGACGATGCACGCGCGCGGGTCGGTGAATGTCCTTATGAGGCTCCGATTTACGTGTCAAAGCCCACGCTAAGGCGGCATGTCGATTTCGTATGGCCGTTGATTGGCGCTCAAAGCCGCGGCTTCGGCGGACTGCAGGCAATTCCGAAGCGACCGTGATCCAGGCGAGCGAAACAGGAAAGATGCGCCGGCGCTCGCACGGCTGCCGCACACTCCAGAATGCGGATGACCTGTCCACCATCTCCGCGTGCGTCGCCTCCTGAGCTACTATCCGAGTAGAAAACAGGTTCGACGCCTCGGGGTGCGATGTTCAGAAGGAGCCGAGCGACCTCTTCAGCCGGATCGTGCGTGTAGCCGGCGAAAATCAGTTGGTTCAGCTTGCCGGCCTGTTCTTCTAAATCGCGCTCACGATTTGCGGATAGTAATGGCCGTGAGTGGCGACCCACCAGGATGCGGTGTCATTTTTGATCCGACCGGCGCAGTGTAGAGATAAGCACCGTAGGCACGCACAACTTTGGTCATTTCGTTGTCAAGAGCATGCTGCGTGAATGGATGCCAAGTTGGTCACCTCTTGTTTGGCATCAAGGCCCGAAATCGCCGGGGATAAACGAGCCCTTGAAGACAGCCTGCAGGTTGTCTGCTGTCAGAGGAGAAATCCAGGGAAGCCGTCCTAACCAACGCACCCGCGTGATTTCACAAATTGCGCTCTCAGTTTCAGAATTTCTTTCCCCGATGAATGCGATCCCAAGAAGTTCGATCTGGCGCTTTCGCAAGGCCTCTATCGACAGCAGAGAGTGATTGATGGTCCTGAGTTGCGTGCGGGCGCAAAGCACGACGGGAAGCCGCCACCGCTCGAAGACGTCGATGTAAAGTGCGCTGGAATGCAGCGGCACCATCAGCCCGCCGACGCCTTCGATGATGAGAGGTCGCTCCCCGGCATCCGGCACCACGAGCGAATCGGGATCGATGCGAATTGCGTCTATTTCGGCGGAATGATGCGGGGAAGCGGGCGTTCTAAGACGGTAACGCTCCGGAATGATCCGATCGGTCGACAGACCGCCCAGTCGGGCGACCAGCTGGCTGTCGGTCTCTTCTTTAAGACCGGCCTGAATTGGTTTCCAATAATTCGCGCCGAGCAGATGGGCAAGGCCTGCCGAAAAGACAGTTTTTCCGATCCCAGTATCTGTGCCGGTCACCACGATCCGCTGACTCATCGGGACCCGCCCCTCGTCTCCTCAGTGAGCGCATCGAGCATCGCACGTAACCTCATGCTCTTCGACGTTGAGCGTCAGCAAAATTACCATATAGGGCGGGATCTGCGAGTTCGCAGGTCTCTTCTCGCCTCGCGCCACCATCTCCAGATGCGTGAACGCGACAAGCTTCGCCAGGTGCTGTTGGCGCTCCGCCTCCTCCTGCAGGATCAACAGAGCCTCGCGTACGGCCAACGCTATTAACGAAGGGGCGGTCGCGAAAACAAACGGGCAACAGAAATTGATTATGAAGTCGCGCAGCACGCCGGAGGCGGTGACAAGTGCGCCGGCAGCTCGCAGCGCCTTACCGCAGGCATGAACAACGAGGAGATTCTCGCGTCCTTCATTGGGCGCTGTGAGCCCTCGTCCCTTCTCGCCGCAAACACCGGTGGCATGCACCTCGCCCACAACCAAGAACGCATCGTGTCGGTCCGCGATCGTGAGCAACTCTTCAAGCGGTGGTAAATCGCTATCCACGCTGTAAAGGCTCGCGACTACGATCCAGACCTGCCCCGCTCCGCCCGCGGCACGCCAGTCGCGCGTTTCGCTCTCAATAGCCTGCGGATAGTTATGTGCGCAGATTCTGAAAGCGGCTCGGCCAGCTCGCGCCCCTTCATGAGTACTGGCGTGAACCAGAGACTCAAGGACAAGCAGACCGTGCCGTTGCGGCAGCATTGTCAGCACTGGAAAACTTGCGAAATAGCCACCGCCGATGAAGAGCGCGGTCTGCGCCCCGAAGAGCCGCGCGGCTTCTGTCTGGAGGCATTCCTGCTCCTCGCAGTTACCGCGCAGAAGCCGTGGTCCGCTGGCTCCGATCGGAGCACCGGCTTCCTGGGCGGTCAGAATGGCCTTTTCCATGCGCGGCACGCTTGCCAGGGCCAGATAATCGCTTGATGAAAAGTCGGTCCCGATGCGCGGCATGACACCGCGCAGGCGATCGTCTTCTTTAAGCGCATCCAAGCCTGCCACATAGCTGGCCGATTTAGCGGCAATGACGGAACTCATTCTTCACTCGCTGAGCAACGATGGACGCCGCAAAACTTCAACTGGCGGCGAAAAATCGGACCGTTTGAATTCAAACCGGCAGGATGCGATTTTCTCGATCAACCAGCACGATGCGCGGCCTGAAGATTTTTGCATCCTCCTCGTCAAATGACGCGTATGCGACGATACTTATCTTATCTCCGGGCATCGCCAGTCGGGCCGCCGCACCGTTCACGTCTACGGTGCCGGATCCTTGTGGCGCTTCTGTCACAAACGTTGCAAAGCGTGCCCCCGTCTCAAGATTGTAGAGTTCGACGCGTTCGTTGATCAGGATACCGGCCGCGTCCAGGAGCCCGCGATCAATCGAGATCGAGCCTTCATAGTGCAGGTCGGCTTCAGTTACCGAGGCGCAATGAATCGTTCCCTTCATCAAGACAATTTGCATTTTTCACCTACGCTGATCGCTTGCGCGCAGCACCTCTATCGGTTTGACAAAGCCAAGCGAAGTCCACGTTGTGATTGTAAAAGTCGAGGCCGGCGTCGGCGAGCCGTGCGGCTTGGTTTGGCGTGAGCATGCCGAGCGTTACGCACGTCTTCATGACAACACGTTTAATGGCGTCAATCGCGCCGCAGACCTGATCGAGATCGCGGTCCTTTGGACTGCGCCAGGCCGCGGCCATGCAGAAGCGAGTCGCCCGGCGGCCTTGGCGTGCTGCGCGGCGGCGACCACATCCGCGCGATCCATCAAGCGAGTCGCCTTCAGGCCAGTGTCGTAATGCACGCCCTGTGCGCAGTAGGCGCAGTCTTCAGAACAACCGTCGGTCTTGACCCTGAGCGAGCTTGCGGTTTCGACGTGGTTTGGACCAAAATTGTCGCGATGAACGTGCTGGCCGTGAAATAGGAGGTCGGCAAGTGGCAGCGCGTAGAGCTCCCCCGCCTCGGCACGTTCCCAGTCGCGGCCGACCGGCGCGCCGTTGCGGCCGCGATTGCCTTCGACTTCCTCAGCCCCCCAAGACTTTCGCTCAATCATATAGTCGACACCATCGTGCGTAGCTCTGCAAAGCAACACTCTTGCCCGGTATCAAACGAGAATTGTCGCCGAGTTTCGCCGGGATGGCGCTCATATCAGGCTCATAGCCGCCTCTCACGCAGGATTCCCTCGCACCATCGAGGAACGCGCAACAACACTGCTCAGCGCCTCTCACTCAGGCAACTAGCCGATGCGTACCGTGGTTGCGCTCCATAGGATCCTTTCCTAATATTAATGTGTTTGGCCGCGCGCCATATATAACGGATTCACGGACCTGCTCTATTCGTCCCCGGACGATTCCTCGCTGGTGTGGTTACGCACGTCGCATTCCGCACAATAAACGGTGTTCGGACGAGCCACTTGTGTGAGCGTTGCCTCCCGCCGCCTGGAGCAGCGGGTTGGGCTCTGGGCGCAGAGTGGTGACCCGCACGCCGTTGGCGGGCCTGTGCACCATTAGGTCACCTAGGCTCCATCGACGGTGTGCTCCCCGCCTGTAGGAGCAGCAAAGTACTTTGCCGCCGCTCGACTTAAACACCGTCGGGCTCCGGCCGTCTCAAGCGGCAAATCTGTTTGCGCAGATGAGTGCGATCTCATAACGGATTTCGCCGCGCCGTCCCAAACAGGTCTTTGACGAGGGACATTTCGTCCCAGCTTGGAGATGGCGTCGCGCCGACACCGAGACATGCTCCCATCCCGGACGAACGAAGCCGATGATCTTGAGGCGGCAGCCACAAGGCCCCTGCAGGAAGAAGTGAGCGGAAGGACCAGATCCTGGTTCGGTAGCGAATCGGCCACCGCCGACGCGCCCTGCCTCGAGTCTTTCTACAATTTGCTTCCTCACGCGTTCCTCCTTGCTTCCGCCGATAGAGTTGACGCCGGCACCGCTCGTGTCCTCTGATTGATATATCGAGCGGTTGCTACCCCGGCGTGGGCAGTCCCAATTACTCCTGATCATCTGCACCGAACTTATCTGGATGACGAACATCGGTTCCCTCAGGAATCGTCCACCGGACAGCTCTTTGTGGTAGGTCTTTCGATATGATTTTCGCTTGGATCTTCTCGTCATGCGTGACTTCGTTGCGAACTTGCCTCATGCAGACGATCCGCGCAGACATCTCCGATGGTTTGGCTACGCAAGCCAGCCAGCAGGAGTTTCTGCTCGCCGCTTCGCCTTAATAAGCCGCAACGTTATGGCGTTGAGCTATCCGTGTGTTTGGTCCAAGACCCCAGAGCTCGACTGAAACGCCTCACGCCCAAAATGGTGGCGGAAGCCAATTCGCGTGGCCTGATCCGGTGAACCGGTTACTTTGTCACCCAAAGACACGTCGCCAGTTTCAGCAAATGATGCAAAGCGACGCCAAATGCTTCGCCAGTTCGTCGAGCGAGAGGCTTGTAATTTCGCTCTTGCGACGATCAGACGGTGGGCTTTCATCTCATGCCTTCCCATGTCCAGCGGTTAGCCAGCTTGACGCCTGAGCCACCGTCAACGCGTCATCTAAGTGGCCGGCCACCCTGACTCACAAGCGATTCGCGGCCAGAGGCTCGGACGCGCTGACCGCACTTTTGAGCAGCCTCGCTCATTGGCGTTACAGATCAGGGCGTTTGCCCTAGAGTCGTGCGACGGCCGAGGCTTGCGCTGCGATCACAACGCCTTGACCTTCGATGCAACCGTTCGCTCCGGCGGGGATCAGAACTGCCCGTCAACCGCACTTCTTTGCCGCTTCTCCGCGCGGCGAGCCAGCTTATCATATTCCTTGGCGATCCTGAGGAGCCTGCGTCTGGATGTGTCGTCCTTGAGCGACTCCGCTTTTACTCGCGTCGCTTCCGCACGGCCTCGCCAATGTTTGGCGTCGGAGAATGGCTTCTTCTGCTTCATGCAAAAGACGATGCAATTTTTAGATCAAGAGAATGCGACACATGCCCTACGTAGGATCCCGTAGGTTGGCTTGCGCAAAAGCACCTCATTTGCCGTCATCTGCCGCCCGCTCTGTCAATGTCTGAGATGCGACAAACGACTCGTAGTAGACGCAAGCGCGTCGAGTAAGCTTGACTGCGGTCTTCTTGGTCGAGAACGCCCGCCTGGAAACACCACGCCAACACAAAATGACAGTGCAGATTGGACTCGTTAGTGGTCCGCGTCAGATCGCGTGCCAAATGCGCGAGTCTCGACATAAGGGTTGAATCGGACGTAGCGTCAGATTGTAAGGTCTTCAATGCAGCTGGCGACCGCGCCTGGCCGTACAACAGCGTCCGGGCGACCAATTGAGAATGTGTCATTTTGAGCTCAGATTGCAAAACGCCCGCGATGCCTTGAAACGCCTCAGTGAAGTCGTCTCGGCGAATCATTGCAAGATCTCGCGATGAAACGGGGAGTGCAGGAGAACCGGATGCTAAGATCGGAGCAGCATCGCCTCGTGGTGATTGCCGATTTGAGATATTGCTCATGGTGGAGGTCGCCTTCCGGAGATCAGCGCTTCGCTGCTCAGAGTGGAATGGAAGTTGGAGGCCATGCAGCTGGTTGTGATCCGCCTCCCGCGAACCTGTAAATGGCTTGCTCGCCCCGAAACGGAGCAGCTGTAGGCATACACGTTGGCACAGTGTTTGGTACGCATCTCCTATCGCGACAACTTCGTCATGCCTGGCTGCAATGATTGGGCCATCGTACGAATGCTGGTCGGATTATGAGCTGGCTCAGAGCTTGCTGAGCAATCTCAGGAGGGTTCAGGCCTTAGGATTACCAACCCCTCCTCATTATACGCATCGAGCGCTCAAGCAGCCCGACTGCATGCCTGCCTCATTCGGCGCCCAGCGATCGGCCCTTTCGAACAGGTCGCATGTCCGAGGCGGCCATCCTATGGCCCGGCTCGCCGCGCGAGTTGAGCAAGCAGAGACAGTGGAACGGCTTCTCGGTCCCGACGGGTCGCTTGCCACCTGGCCGCGTCGCTATTCCACTGGTCGCACCCAAGCAGTGGAGCGACGCCCGACGAAGTCGACCGAAATCCGCCGGATTACAAACTTTCGTATAGTCCTTCAAAACCGTTTCGATGTGGAACGTTTACCTCCGTACAGTTGAGCGATCGATGCAATGTCTATACACGTCCAGAATTCGGTGCTTCTTGAGCGTGACCCTTCCGCATCGGAGGCCGACGCGATTAAAGGTCGTCGATCGCGGGACGACATTAACATGCGCAGAGAAACGATTTGTCAAACCAAGCGAGCAAACGGCCGGTCGCTCTTATCACCGGCGTGACCGGCCAGGACGGGGCCTATCTCGCTGAATACCTGCTGTCGCTCGGCTATGTCGTGCACGGCATCAAGCGGCGCTCGTCCTCGTTCAACACCGCGCGGGTCGATCATCTCTACCAAGACCCGCATGTCGGCAAGGTGCCGTTCCTGATGCACTACGGCGACATGACGGATTCGACCAATCTGATCCGCCTCGTGCAGCAAATCCGGCCGACCGAGATCTACAATCTCGCGGCCCAAAGCCACGTCGCCGTCAGCTTCGAAAGCCCCGAATACACCGCCAACGCCGACGGCATCGGCGTGCTGCGCCTGCTGGAGGCGATTCGCGTCCTCGGCATGGAGAAGGAGACGCGGTTCTACCAGGCCTCGACCTCCGAGCTTTACGGCCTCGTGCAGGAGATCCCGCAGAAGGAGACCACGCCGTTCTATCCGCGCTCGCCTTACGGCGTGGCAAAGCTCTATGGCTACTGGATTACGGTGAACTACCGCGAGGCCTACGGCATGTTTGCCTCCAACGGCATCCTGTTCAACCACGAGAGCCCGATCCGCGGCGAGACCTTCGTCACCCGCAAGATCACGCGCGCTGTCGCCCGCATCGAGGTCGGCCTCGAACAGACGCTCTATCTCGGCAATCTCTCCGCCAAGCGGGACTGGGGCCACGCGCGCGACTATGTCGAGGGCATGCACAAGATCCTGCAGGCCGACAAACCCGATGATTTCGTGCTCGCCACCGGCGAGATGCACTCGGTGCGAGAGATGGTCGAGCTGTCGTTCGCGCAAGTCGGCCGCCGCATCGAATGGCGGGGCCAAGGCGTCGACGAGACCGGAATCGATGCCAAGAGCGGCAAGACGGTGGTGAAGATCGATCCCACTTACTTTCGCCCAAGCGAGGTCGATCTCCTCGTCGGCGATGCCACCAAGGCGCGCGAGGTGCTCGACTGGACACCGAAGCGGAGTTTTGCGGAACTCGTCGCCGAGATGGTGGCGAGCGATCTGGCGGAGGCAAAACGGAATGGGGCCAATGGCAAACGTACCGTTTGAGCTCAACGGCAAGAGCGTCTACATCGCCGGCCATCGCGGCATGGTCGGCAGCGCGCTAGTACGCCGGCTCGCGCGAGAGGATGTGAAGCTCTTGACGGTTGACCGGAGCGAGGTCGATCTCTGCAACCAGGCCGCCGTGGTCAACTGGTTTGCGAGGACGCGGCCGCAAGTCGTGTTCCTTGCCGCTGCAAAAGTCGGCGGCATCGTCGCCAACGCGACGCTGCGCGCCGAGTTCATTTACGAGAACATCGCGATCGCGGCCAATGTGATCCATGCCGCGCATCAAAACGGTGCCGAGAAGCTGATGTTCCTCGGCTCGTCCTGCATCTATCCGAAGCTGGCCGCCCAACCGCTAAGCGAGGACTTCGTGCTGACCGGCCCGCTGGAGCCGACCAACGAGCCTTATGCAATTGCAAAAATCGCCGGAATCAAGATGGCGGAGGCCTATCGTAGACAGTACGGGTGCGACTTCATCAGCGTCATGCCGACCAATCTTTACGGGCCCGGCGACAATTATCACCCCGAAATGAGCCACGTGGTCGCGGCCCTGATCCGGCGCTTCCATGAGGCCAAGGTTTCGGGCGCAAAAAGCGTCGTAGTTTGGGGCACCGGCACGCCGCGGCGCGAGTTCCTCTATGTCGACGACATGGCCGATGCATGCGTGCATTTGATGAAGACCTATTCGAGCGCGGAGCTGATCAACATCGGCACCGGCGAGGACATCACCATTGAGGAGTTTGCCCGCATCGTCGCCGAAGTCGTCGGCTACATCGGGGAAATCAGTTTCGATACCTCCCGGCCCGACGGCACGCCGCGCAAGCTGCTCGACGTCAGCCGTCTCGCGAGCCTCGGCTGGCGCGCGAGGACATGGCTTACACATGGAATGCGGCAGGCCTACCAGGCCTTCTTGGCGGCACCGGCTACATCGGACAAAAGGAGAGAAACATGCAGCTGCTAGCCGCTGATGGCGCTCATTTTTCGGTTTCAGAAAGTTGCTTTAGGATCTTCCGGCGAATTCGACCGGGCTCCGGTGTTGCTTGGAACTCGCGTACCGCCGGGTGACGCGTGCCCGATGGAGGGCAGGCACGGGCTAGACTGGCCGATAGCTATGGCGAGCGAATTGGTTAGGCGAGCCTTGCGGGACGCTTTGTTTTGAACTCGAGGTAAACTGATTAGCATGTGCGGAATTGTCGGCATCTTGGGGCGCGGTCCGGTCGCGGATCGACTCATCGATTCACTTAAGCGACTGGAATATCGCGGCTACGACTCAGCAGGCATTGGAACGCTCAAGGGAGATCATATCGAGCTTCGGCGCGCCGAGGGCAAGCTGAGGAACCTTGAGGCACGCGTTCGCTGCCATCCGCTCTCAGGCCATGTCGGGATCGGGCATACGCGCTGGGCTACTCATGGCAAGCCGACCGAGCACAATGCTCATCCGCATGCAACGGACAATGTTGCAGTGGTCCATAACGGCATTATCGAGAATTTTCGCGAGCTGCGCGCGGAGCTGAAACAGTATGGCGCCTGTTTCGCTTCTGAAACAGACACCGAGGTGGTGGCGCATCTTATCGACTCTCATCTGAAAAAAGGCTGCTCACCGCAGGACGCGGTAAAAGCGTCGCTGCCGAGGCTAGTGGGCGCGTTTGCGCTTGCAATCCTGTTCAAGGGTCAACACGACCTCATGATCGGCGCCCGGAAGGGCTCACCGCTTGCGATCGGCCATGGCGAAGGCGAAATGTATCTCGGATCGGATGCTATCGCGCTTGCGCCCCTTACCGACTTGATCACCTATCTTGAGGACGGCGATTGGGCCGTGCTCAACCGCAACTTCAGCGTGGTTTACGACGCACAAGGCGCGGTCGCCCGCCGCGAGGTGGTGAAATCTGGCGCGTCGTCGGTTCTCGTCGACAAAGCAAACTACCGCCACTTCATGGCCAAGGAAATCCACGAACAGCCAGAGGTGATCGGGCAGACGCTGGCGCATTACGTCGATATCGCCACCGAGAGCGTGGCGCTGCCGCAGGAGCTTCCGTTTGATTTCAACGAGATCGGACATATCTCGATCACGGCTTGCGGTACGGCAGGCTATGCCGGCCATATCGCCAAATACTGGTTCGAGCGGCTGGCTCGTATTCCGGTCGAGCTCGATGTCGCCTCCGAATTTCGCTATCGTGAGGCACCGATGCGCAAGGGAGATCTTGCTATCTTCATCTCGCAGTCCGGCGAGACGGCCGATACGCTGGCCGCGCTCCGCTATGCCAAATCGCAAGGCCTGCATACGCTCTCGATCGTGAACGTTCTGAGTTCGACCATTGCGCGCGAAAGCGGGACCGTGTTGCAGACACTCGCCGGACCTGAAATCGGCGTTGCCTCGACCAAGGCGTTCACATGCCAGCTTGTCGTCCTGGCGGCGCTTGCGGTCGCTGCCGGCAAGGCGCGGGGTGAATTGTCGGAGAGCGACGAGGTCGATCTCGTGCGAGCGCTGATCGAAATTCCCCGGCTAGTGATAGCGGCGCTTGGCAGCGAGCCGCAGATTGAGAAGCTCGCACGCGACATCGCCAAATCACGTGACGTGCTATATCTTGGTCGCGGCACCTCGTTTCCACTGGCGCTGGAAGGGGCCCTGAAGCTGAAGGAAATCTCCTATATTCACGCCGCTGGCTATGCGGCCGGAGAGCTCAAGCACGGCCCCATCGCCTTGGTCGACGAGAGCGTTCCCGTCATCGTCATCGCTCCTTGCGACCGGCTCTTCGAAAAGACCACCTCGAACATGCAGGAGGTCGCCGCACGCGGCGGCAAGATTATCTTGATAACGGACGCTTGCGGCGCCGCGGAGGTGTCCATGGATACACTCGCGACGATCGTGCTGCCGGAAATGGGGACGACATTTACGCCCATTGTCTATGCCATTCCGGTGCAGCTCCTGGCCTATCACACGGCCAACTTCATGGGCACGGACGTCGACCAACCGCGAAATCTTGCGAAATCGGTTACCGTCGAATGAGCCAAGGCCAATTGCCGAAATTATGCCGGAAACGTCAGGCGCTTACAGGTTGGTCGATCGTGCCCTGATGGCAGATTCGCGGCCATCAAACGCACTCGGCTGGCGTGAGATTTTCTCCGGAACCGGCCATTTCAAACGAGAGGAACCTCGCCATGTCACCACCGTCCATTGGGCACGCGTCAAATGCCAAATCGCGCATTGGCGCCATCTTACGTGCGACGAGCGGCAACTTCCTCGAGCAGTTCGACTTCTTCTTGTTTGGGTTCTACGCCAGTGCCATCGGAAACGCATTCTTTCCATCAGGAAGCGAAACGGCCTCACTGCTTAACACTTTCGGTGTGTTCTGGCTGGGTGCCTTGATGCGACCTGTTGGCGCGATCGTGCTTGGAGCCTATATTGACCAGATTGGCCGTCGGCAAGGCCTGATGATCACGCTTTCGATCATGGCCATTGGCACCATCATCATCGCCTTTTGTCCCGGCTATGCGACGATCGGCATTGCCGCACCCGTGATCGTGCTGTTCGGACGGCTGTTGCAGGGATTTTCTGCCGGGGTTGAGGTTGGCGGCGTTTCCGTCTACCTCTCCGAGATTGCCACTCCGGGCAACCGCGGTTTTTACACATCGTTTCAGTCCTCGAGCCAGCAGGTTGCGATCTTTGTCGCGGCTCTTATCGGATATTTTTTGAGCGAAGCACTTCCGGCCGAAATGGTTGCCTCCTGGGGCTGGCGGATCCCGTTCTTCCTTGGCTGCTTGATCGTTCCGCTTATTTTCTTCCTGCGCCGGACACTGGAGGAAACTCCGGAGTTTCTGGTCATGAAGAACCACCCAACGGCCCGCCAGGTCTTCGCCTCCACAGTTGCGAACTGGCGCATTGTCATTCTCGGCATGATGATCGCGATGCTGACGACTACGACCTTCTATTTCGTCACGGTGTACACGCCTACATTCGGCAAGCACGTATTGCAGCTGTCGTCGCGGAACACGCTCTTGGTAACGCTTTTGGTCGCCGTGACGAACTTCATCTGGAACCCAATTGGCGGGGCGATTTCAGACAAAATCGGCCGGAAGCCGATCTTGCTGACGATTGCCGGCCTCGCCTTGGTGACCGTATATCCGGCGTTGTCTTGGCTCGTGACCGACCCAAGCTTTGGCAAGATGCTGGTGGTGGAGATGATATTCTCGTTCTACTTTGGGACCTATAGCGGCGCCATGTTGGGCGCTCTAGTCGAAATCGTGCCGAAGCACGTTCGCACAACCTGCTTTTCTTTGGCCTTCGCACTCGCCGCAGCTCTCTTTGGCACGTTGACGCCGTTCGCATCGACTTGGCTGATCCATCGGACCGACGACAAGGCTTCGCCAGGTTTTTGGCTGATGTTTGCAGCTTTGCTCGGCATCATCGCCGCGCTGACGATTTATCCAGGAAGCACAAAAAGAGTTGCGAAACCGTCGAGACCCGAGCGGTCTAACAGGGCCGTAACCGCGCAATTTGCCACGCATTAGCACGCGCCCCCACGGGGACGTTAACGGCCCGAGACCGCACCGAACTTGGTGCGTGACTGCCCTTGCGGTGATCTCACGGTGGTGCGCGACCGACTCTGCCGGTCACGGTTCTTCCTGTGCGATCGCGGGCAGTATCGGGACGAGCTGGCGCTGATGTTGACCGGGAGTGGCTGAGCATTATCAGCTAACCCCGGTTCCGTCTGTCGTCGAAGGGCACGATGATAATGCCCGCACGTTGCAGTCACGCGAAACACTCAGATCTCGCGCGAGGGGACATATCCCTCGCGCGAGCTCCGCGCAGCGAATTCGGCGGGGTACTCTGTACGGCTGCCACACAAACTGAACGGCCACCTCGTCAGGCTGCATGAATTTCCCGAGCGAACCGGTGTCTCGCACCACGAGAGGTCTGGTATGTGGATCAGATACCGGCCGCTCGGCGCTCAGATCCACAAGTCGGATGTTCACCCTTTTTATGTATTTCGAGAGGAGCGGCCGAAAGGTCGATGCTGCCTCGCGAAATCGAGCGACGGGCCAATGCATGACCACGACCCAGGCCATCGCTGGCTCTGCTCGATCGGCCGCGACTTCACGCGCCGGTCGCTTGTGCGGACGAGGTACCGCGCGCGAGCTGTGCGAGCTCCTCCTCAAGCATAGGGTTGCGCTTGAACATGGCCTCGATCAATGCTTGCGCCGGCTGCTCGGCCGCCTCCACCCACGTCGCCTTCTCCGCGCGCGCGGCGGGCGCGAAAACACGTTTGACCACCGTCGGAGACCCCCTCAGACCGCATTTGGCCATGTCATCCACGCCAGCATTTTGGGCGCTCCACTTTACGATTGTGGCACGGGCGGCGCGCAGCGCATCTATCATTGCACCGCGGCGAATTTGATTGGTTGCCTCCAACATGCTGACCAGACACGGCAGCTTGGAACGCAACACCTGGACGCCGCCTTCGCAGCGCCGTTCCGCCTCGATTGTGCGTGCTTTGAAGTCCAACGCTTTGATTGTGGAGACGTACGTAAGCTGCTGGACCCCGAGCCTCTTTGCGATGCCAGGCCCCACCTGCGCCGTATCGCCGTCGATCGTCTGCTTGCCTGTGAATATGACGTCCGGCGGGCCATATTCCCTCCCGATATTGCGAACGGCGCACGCCAGCGCGTAACTCGTCGCCAGCGTATCGGAGCCCGCGAAACTACGATCGGTGAGCAGGACAGCGCGATCGGCACCAAATGTCAGTGCCTTTCGGAGAGATTCTTCGGCCGACGGTGGCCCCATTGTGAGGACGGTAATTTCGCCGCCGAACCTAGCTCGTAGGTCGAGCGCAGCTTCCAGTGCGAAGAGATCATATGGGTTGATGATTGTCGGCACGCCCTGGCGCATGATCGTATTGGTAACAGGGTGCACGCGGATTTGCGCGGAGTCGGGGACCTGTTTGATGCAGACGATGCTGTGCATTACTTCTCCTAGGATGCTGAGCCGGCTCCCGACGAGCAGCAAATGTCATACCACCCCAGGCATTTCGCCGATGAGGAAGGCATGCAAAGACTGACGGCGACTCGGTTGTCGCAACTACGACGGCTTGAGCATGGGCGCGTCTTGAGCTGATCTGAGTTACGGGCAGCAACGGAGCCGCAGCAATCACGCGCCGGTTTCACGCCAAGCCAGTTTTCAGGGGGAATACGTTGCAAACAGACGATGACAAAGCCCGCCGACGCGAAGACGCCCTACACTTCACCGGCGAGCGTATCCCAACCAAGGCATGAGGCTAGTATTCGTATCATGCATTTTAACTGGCAACCGCCTCTTCCCACGCTCTCCTATCCCAGTCGGACGAGCGCGAGAGAGGAGCGGCCCGACGCTTTAGAAGCGCTTGATCTCGATACCGTGTCTTCGCAAGGCATAGCCAATCTGGCGCGGGGTTAGTCCAAGCAGGCGCGCCGCTTTTGCCTGTACCCACCCGGATCTTTCCATGGCTGCGATGACGCGCTCGCGATCGGTGAGTTTCGCAGCACCCACCGCGGGTCGCCCCGGTGGCCCTAGCGGTGTCAGCTCGCTGCTGACCGGCTGAACGGCTGTTATAGCTTCTGGAGGCGGCATGCTCAACCTCGCGGGCAGTGAGAAATGGGGGCTCGGCTGTCGTGCCATTTCCTCCGCTCCACACTTCCATAGCATGGCCGACAGGCACTGCCCGTGGCAGCATGCAAAATCATGTCTTACGATCGACGATCCTTGCGCGAGGGTTGCGGTCCGCTGCACGCAGTTCTCGAGCTCGCGGACATTACCGGGAAATTCGCAAATCGTGAGGACCTCAATCGCACTTGAATCGAACACCAGAGCACGTCCGTTTTCATTGTTGAAGTTCTTCAAGAAGCGAGCGGCGAGAAGCGGAATATCAGTGCGTCTTTCGCGCAGCGGGGGCAGTAGCAGAGGAACCACGCTGATGCGGTAGTAGAGATCGGCACGAAACTCCCTCCTTGCCACCGCCTCTTCAAGATTTCTGTTCGTAGCTGCAATCACGCGGACGTCGACTTTGATCGTCTGATTGCCGCCGACCCGCTCGAATTCCTGCTCCTGAAGCACGCGCAGGAGCTTCGCCTGGAACGACGCCGAGATCTCACCGATCTCATCTAGAAACAACGTTCCCTTGTCGGCGAGCTCGAAGCGACCCTTGCGCGCATTGAAAGCACCCGTAAACGCCCCCTTCTCGTGACCGAACAATTCGGATTCTAGCACCGTCTCAGTCAGGGCTGCGCAATTCAGCTTGATAAAGGGGCGTTTGGCCCGCGCTGAATGCTCGTGAATAGCCTTCGCGACCAGCTCTTTTCCGGTACCCGATTCGCCACGCAGCAGAACCGTGCTGTTGGATTTTGCGATCACCTGGACCTTCTCAAGTAACGCGCGGAGCGCCGGGCTGTCGCCAATAATTCCGTCGACTTGAACCTTCTTACGCTCCGGCCCATGAGGCTTTGGTTCGGCCAGCTGCTTCTGCAGCCGGAACTCCTCGTCCATAAGGCGCCTGCGATCGCGCTCAACAATGGAATGCAGCTTCGCGGTCTGGCCCACAAGGCTAGCGACCATGGTCAGCAGGTGGAGGTCGTCATCGAGCTGCGCGCGCATCCCGTTGTCCGCGATACGGTCAATGCTCAGCGTACCCGCAACTTTCTCGTCAATGTCTATGGGAACGCCGATGAATGCAACACGCGTATTACCGGCGGCATCTAGCATCTCGACGTCCGAAGAACTGAAGGCCGAATGCAGCGCTACGTTCTCAACGATGAGCGGCTGCCCCGACGCCACGATTTGATCAATTGCTCCTTGCGGCAAGCGCACCCCGCGGCGCGAATCGCGGTCTTCGTCCCGACCGTCGCCTACGATCATCTGGGGCACGTCGTCATGACCGAAGAGACACACGATTCCGCGGCGCATCTGCACGAGCGATTGCAGACGCTCGATGACGCTCTCCAGCTTGGCTTCGAGCTCGGCTCGGCCGGTCAGCGTGTGCGCCATTTCAAAGATCGTGCTTAGCGATTTCTCTTGCGACGGCACAATATAACCGGAGGGGTCCGCGTCGGAGGTTGAGTTTAGTTTTTCGCGCAGGGAAACGTTGTCCAGCATAACGACTTCTCCGTTCCTTTCTTGATCCTCCCGTGATCTTGATCGGACTTGTTGGACGCGTGTTGCATGCCCCTCGATCTGACATCCGGTTCTCAGGGCGGGGCGAGAGATGACGCCTCTTCATGGCACGTCGGCAGCACCTACAGTGACTAGGTTTGCTGCGTTAATCTTTCAACTCCCTGGCGGATTCGCCCTGGCCAAAATGACTTCCATCCGGGATGGCCCAGATGAACCGGGCTTCGCCAGGGGCGAGTTCATCACAAGTGTTGTCCGCCATTGATCGGGACTTCGGCGCCAGTGACATAACTTGCCGCATCTGAACATAGGAAGAAAATGACCTTGGCGACTTCCTCGGGTGTACCCACTCGGCGAAGTGGGATCTTTGGCACAAGATGCGCTTCCGTGGCAGGCGACAAAATGTCCGTCTTGATTTCTCCGGGCGCGACCGCATTGACGCGAATGCCATGTGAGGCGTAATCGTGCGCCATTTCGCGCGTGAGACAAGCGAGCGCAGCTTTCGAAGTCGCATATGCCGTGCCTGCAAATGGATGCACGCGCGAGCCGGCGATCGAAGTCACATTGACGATCGAGCCTGAAGCCGCTTTTAGCTCATCGAACAGACCTTGGGCGAGCAGGATCGGCGCCACCAGATTGAGGTGGAACACGCTCATCCAGGTATCGACTGAGGTCGCCAGCGACGTCAGCCGGGCACCGTTCGGCATTTTTGGTGACGTTCCGGCATTGTTTACCAGTCCATGCAATGGTGCGCCGGCAAGGCACTCCTTGATCTCGGCAATCACGCGCGGCAGCGTCCGATGGTCGCTCAGGTCGACTTTGATATAGCTGTCGCCCTCTGAATTCCATGGGCAGCGCACCGCGTCGAAGGGTTGGCGCGCGCAAGAAATGACACGCCAACCGGCTTGCGAAAACAATTTTCCGGTGGCACGACCGATGCCGCGCGATGCTCCGGTCAATACCAGCGTCTTCCGCTCACGCAGCAGGCGGCGCGCTCGATCGGCGTGAATTGGACCGCCAAAGTCCGTTTCCGACGATTGAGCTGGGACCGCTTTGTCATTTAGTAGACCCAGATTCACATGCCGCTCCCGTCCGCTTCCCTCGGCTGAGGACTTGGTGCAGGATCCGGGCCAAAGCGATGCAGGGCACATGGGGCAAACCTTTGCGACCCAAATGGCAGGTTCCGAACATCTCGCCTGTTCGCTTTTCGACAATGGCAACGCCCCGGCAATGGCAGGACCATCGCCGTGTTTCCGGGCGCGTTACAAATGCGTGCGGGCTCGATCTTCGAGTCGAGAAGCCGGCGTTTACACCGCGAGCTGACTACATCGCTCTCCCCAGGTGGCCTGAGGCTCATTCGCCAGGGAAGATAGATCAGCTCCCTTTGGCGGAGATCAGGACCGATGCTAGTTCGTGCAATTCCTTCTCGACCGCTGTGCGCGCGCGCACATGCGGCTGTTGATCAATCCGATACGATGGGCCTGGGGTCTTGCTGTTCGCAAGGTCCTACAAAAGGGACGCGATGGGCGCATGAATGAATAAGAAGACTAGCTAGTGGCAAACAGATGGCCCAGCAAAGGCGATCTATCCACCGGGCGCGCCCTTCTTGCTGCTGGAACATTCACACGTGATTGGCCTGCTGCGTTGAAGGCCGGACAACAATCACTGTGCTCTTCGCCGTCTGCCCGGGGATGGCAGTTTTTGGCTGCGATGATGATACGGCCAAAGCCCTTCCGGACGACACAGCTTACGCATGGTGGCACGAAGCACTACGAAGCCAAGCCGCTAGCGCTCGTGGTATTGGCCGAGGCTTCGCACCCGTACGCCTGATCGTGCCGGCATAGCATCCGTCGCACAAGCAGCCGTATTAGCGGTCGGCCGACCAGGCGTCGCACCCGGGGCGAAAATCACCACCGTTTCGTTTCTGCGATATACCTCGCCCAGCAGATGGGTCGACGCCAGCACTATCAGGCCGATGATCTCGGCAGGCCATTAATTAGCCCGAGCAGCCTCGTGGTAAGTGGTTCGGCGTGGAATAAGGCACCCCTTTGGTCCGCGCGCTGAACTGGTAGCGCTCGCGTCCTCGGAACTGGTCGGGATTGCGGAGGCAGAGAAGCGCGGGTTGTTTGAGCATCGTCGCGGCCTCACTCGCGGTCGTTTTGGGTCTCGACGATGTCGCGGTGATGGGCGCCGGATTTTGGAATCGGCGAGCACGGTCGGCCATTCCCCGGTCGACGTCAGGCTCAGCCAGGCCGGCCTGCGCGATCGCCTTGGCCCGCCAACACGTAGCTGGCGGCCAGCACTCAATGCCGCGCCGCAAGCTTCGTGCCCTGGCTTTCGTGGTCAACTAAACCACGCTCTCCGCTTCACGCGGCCGTGAGCATGGGACTCCTGCAGTCGGATGCGGCCGCCATCATTGCGGCTACATCCAACAACAGTGCTGGTCACATGAAATCATCCTCGTACGCGTATCTGGGGGAACCTGGTGCGCTCTCGGTATCACTGCTCCTGTTCTCCTCAGCTTTGGAGAGATAGAGTCGAGGTTTGTCCGCACGCTGCCATTCACCGGCACTGTTCTTCGTCCACTTGTCGGGATGCTGCGCAGGATCGAGTACCATGCCTCCATCAGCTTGGAGGTCTGTCATTCAGGAAGTACGCTGGTGCTCCCGCAGAAGATGAGCTTCCGCCAGAAGTCGATTCGTCTAAGCGCATCTGTGCAAACGTGTCAGCGAAGCTTTCGGTTCCCGCATCGGTTTGCCAGCTGGCGTCATGCGTGTAGGCGCTATCGGACGATCCACCAATTCGACCATACATAACTGTTCGCTCTCCTATTTTTTGCATTCGGTTCAGGCCAGCAAGGCGCGGGAGATACCCATAAATTGCTTAGCTGACGACTAGCTGTTCTCCCCGACGCACAAACCAATCAGAATTGGCTCAAGTCGACGAAATTAGGTTGCAACTCGGCTTGACGAAGCTCGCGCATCGGTTCTGCTACGTCCGCCGGATCAAAAAACGGAAGGGCTGTTGCTGGCTCGAGGCGACGGGGCCTGCTACTGCAGCGTCGGCTCCCGGTCGACGGGCTTCACTAGGCTCGGCCAATCATTGCTTCATGCCCCTGCGTACCAAACCTAAACGTCGCCACGAACCCGCAAGATCGGGTGGGACTGCGCGGCCGACCTGCTGTAAACAGCCCGACTTGGGTAAAGGCAGTGTGACCAGCGAGACCAGAATAGCGAGCGCCGAGAGCAAAAGCCCATGCGCCCGCTGTCGAGATTTGGACCTGATCTACGCTCCAAACAGCGGCTTCTGGAAATGTCAAATATAAGCTCTGACCGAACGCCGCACTCGATCACGTGCCGCAAAGGGGCAGGCCTCTTGTTGAGAGGCACCCACCAGATGGCACCAATGTCAATCGGCGTCGCGGTTGGTCTCAATGGGCACCAAAAAGGGGAAGCTGCTAACGCCGAAACGGCGTCACCTTTTGAATGCCGACTGAGACCACTGCAAGCCGATCAACGCGGCGGTTCATGAAGCCGCAAAATGCTCGTATGGATTATCGATCATGGTCAAATGTTCCGGATTGCTCAGATCGAATTCAATAATGCGGGGCACGAGCAGACGAGCGTAGCGCGTGAAGGCGCTGGTTGGGGGAAAGCGGATCACGGTAGCGCATCGCGCAAGAAGATACATGTCGACGAGAGCGGAAGCTCCACCTTCAATTCCCATTTCCGCACTATGCAACGGCCCTGCCCGATCGGCCTGGAAACGTTTTGGTACGGCGAAGACATCGGGAAACATACCCGATACGTGATCGAGCACCTGTGCACTGTCCGTGCACAGGAAGACCTTTACAGGCTTTGGATATGGCAAAGCCTTGGCTTTACGGATTGCCATGCAGACCTGACGAAGGGCGAGCTCCGAATCGGCCCAGTATGGCCCATGCTCCATGATATCTTCGCCATTGCCGTGCCGAACATGAACGCCGATGATGCTATGGCCGCTAAAGTGTTCCTCACAGAACGCGTCGATGCGCGCTCGAATCTCAGGCCTGAGTTTGATGTTCCGAAAGATCAGTCGTTCGGCTTCCTCGCCACAACGCCACATCAGGCAAGCGTCACAGACAATGGTGTTGGCTTCGTTATCTTCTCTTGACTGGAACAGCTCGGTCAGTTCGTCACGTTCTCGGAAGATCTGCTCATCCGGGCGATTGATGCAATCGATCGATGGCCTATTCCACCACCGCGGGAAGAACGGTCCGGGAAACGAGAGCTGGTTGACCCGATCATCGCAAATCACCGGCACTCCAGCGAAGTCCTCAACCGGCTCGAAGAACACCGAAAAGGCGTTGCTGAACGGTTGGTCGACGTAACAGGAACCGCGCCAGTCGATGACGAGCGTCCGCCCGGTCCGCTGCGCGTACGACCAGGCTGACGCCAGCGACCAGAGGCAATCACCAAAGCCGGTACGCCTCCGAGAAATAACAAAGCGTTCCTTCGTCAAATTATCAAACCCTTCTCGTTGCGCAAGATCAGTTTTGTGTGGCTACTCTTCTGCGATTCCGATCCCCGCCAATGGACGGCTGGTCACCTGGACGCAAGGCGATCAACCCGCAAGCCTATCCTCCACGGCACCGCGATTGGCAGGTCATGCAAGAGGCGTCCACGGGCCCTCTTCCGCATTGCTCACCTTTTACGACCGCGCAGGATGCAGCCGAATACGGCGCTGATCCCAGAGCCCGCGCAGTTCGTTCAGGAGACCTTCGCGCCTGGTCCTATCAGAGGTGACTCTTGCGAGAAGATCGGCAAGAACAGCTTCCTTCTCAATTTGCATCAGCATGTCGAACAGGTCATGCGAGACGCGCACGCTGTCATGGCTGGAGTGCCCCATGCGGATCTCGCAGACTGTCTCCTGGCGTTCTCGGCCCGCATGAGCGCGAACCCGGTAAAGAGATGCATGGGGCGGCAGTGATACAGCGAGTTCAGTCCAGCTTTCGAGCGTTGTTGCCCGTTTCTTGACGAGGAATGACCCGACCACAAGACCATCCAGCTCGGTCGACAAAAACGCCGTAATCGCATCGGCAACGGAATCGACGATAGGTTCGGCATTGTTGTTGAATGACGTATTAAGCAGAATCGGGACGCCTGTCCGGCACTTGAACGCATTGATGAGATCCCAATAGGCGGCATTGTTCGTGCGGGAAACCGTTTGCAGCCGAGCGGTACCATCGATATGCGTGATCGCCCCCAGCAAAGCACGCTTGGATTCGCGTACGCGAACGACGAAATTCATGAAGGGATATTCTGCGCGACCATCCGGCAACTCAAAGAACGCGCCCGCATCCTCCTCCAGAACCGACGGCGCAAATGGTCGATAACTCTCGCGCTTCTTGACCATCGCGTTAATCCGCTCCTTGTTTGCGGCGGGCCTCGGGTCCGCAAGAATACTGCGATTGCCGAGCGCACGAGGGCCGAACTCGGATCGGCCCTGTACCCACCCGATCACGGCGCCATCAGCGATCCACTCGGCTGCTCTGGTTGCGACGTCAGCGGTCCGTTCCATCTCCAGGTGTCCGGCCCATCGCTTCAGTTCCTGTTCGATGCTGTCGTCGGTGCCGACATCTGGCCCCCAATAAACCGCCTGGAGTCGCTCGCGGGGCGCAGGCTGTCCGGCCTCATTCGACACCATCAGTGCCGCGCCCAATGCGCATCCGGCATCATGCGCAGCCGGCTGCACGAAGATGTCATCGAAGAGGCCTGAATACAGGAGTTTTCCGTTCAGAGTGCAGTTGTGGGCGACCCCGCCGGCCAGGCACAACCGTTTCATTCCCGTCGACTCACGGTAGTGCCGAAGAATGTGAAACACGATCCGTTCCAGCGCCTCCTGCAACGATGCGCTCACATCTTGATGCTGTTGCGTGAACGGCATTCCCTTTCGCCGGACTTCGATATTGCGCAGCAATGACGGACCGATCCGGTCGAGGTGAATGCGGTAGCCACCGTTTGCGGAGAGCTCATAGAATTGGGCAAAGAGCTCGCGATAGCGTGCGGGATCTCCGTAAGGAGCCAGTCCCATCACCTTATACTCGTCGAACAAGCCGTAACCGAGATATCGGATCGTCTCCAGATAGAACAGTCCGAGAGAGTTATTCTCTGGAAACGTCATAAGCTCGGTCATTTCGGTACCCGACCCGACCGCCAAGAGACCCGAGAGGAAGTCGCCGCAACCGTCGATCGCGAGAACCAGGCTTTCTTCAAAACCCGACATCGCCAGAGCGCTCACGGCATGGGCCTGATGGTGGCCTACGAATGACACCCGCGACGGATCAATTTCGGTTCCGAACTCCGCCGCCAGAAGGTGCCGTAATAGCAAATTGGCATTTAGCGGAATTGAGATCTCCGGTTGTGAGATGAACAGCCGTTCGAGCATCGCGTTGCAATAGGGTTCGGTGGCGTAGAACGCAATACGATCGACGTCGCGAAGCTCCACACCCGCAGCTGCAAGACAGTATTGAATCGCACCGCTCGGGAGCTTGTTTGAGTGTTTGATCCTATTGAGGCGCTCCTCTTCAACGGCAGCGATCACGCGCCCGTCCCTGACAAGTACTGCGGCGCCGTCGTGCAGAAACGTGTTCGGTAGTTCAAGCGGATTTTCATAGACCCTATCGAGCCCGCCACTCAGTCCTAGACACAGCATCTTGTTCTCCGTTCATCCTGAGAGGCCTGTTGGCCTATTTCGTATCGCTTGCCTTGCAAGTAGACCGTACATCGCGGCGGGCAGATCCGGCATTGCTAGCGTGACAAAGGCCCACATAAGCGTCGCACGCGAATCGCGTTACGCCCGATATCTGATCTCGTCCACGCAATGCTTCGCTTGAGGTCTTGTTCCTCTCACCGCATCAGCCGTTGCCGAAGCAGCGCGGCCGAGACGAGGAAGGGAAACGCCGCGTAGATGCAAAGTGCGCCCACATGCAAGCCGACGCTGTCGACCGGCCGTCCGAGCATTGCTGGACGAATGAGATCGACCGAATGAGTCAGCGGCAAGAAGGCGGCTATGCGTTGAAATGACCCTGGCAACTGGCTCATTGGGAAGATCGCCCCGCTCAAATACATCATGGGCGTGAGAATGAGTGACTGGTAGAAGATGAAATAATCGTGGCTCGGTGCAAGTGCTGAAACGACCATTGCGAGGCTCGCGAACGTAACGCCAGTGAGGGCGATGGCTGGTAACGCATAGGGGACGGATGACCACTCGGCATAACCCAGTGCGACGGCAACAATCGTAATCGCCGTCCCGGCGAGCAAGGCCTTGCTCGCTGCCCATGCCATTTCACCGAGAACAATGTCGCCGAGCGTAAGGGGCGTACAGAGCACTGCCTCCCATGTGCAATTTGTCTGCATGCGAGCGTAGGCCGCATAGATCGTTTCGAAGGTTGCGGAGACCATCGCGCTTGTGGCGACCATGCCAGCGGCGAGAAACGAGATGTATGAGGTCCCCTCGACGCCACCGATGATCATTCCAAGGCCAAAACCAAGGCCAAAGAGAGAGCTCATCGGCTCGGCCAGATTCCCAAGAATCGATGCCAAAGCGACTTTCCGCCAGACCAGAAAATTCCGGCGCCATACCGCGATCCAGTTCCATGGATTAGCAGGGAGCGCCGGCGCAAAACGTTGCCACATCGTTCAGTCCTTCATCTCTCGCCCGGTTAGCCGCAAGAAGACATCCTCCAGATTTGGAGGACGCTGCAGAAGGCGGAGATCCGCGCGGTTGGCAAGCCGGACGCGCACCTGCTCTGGATCCCTGACATAGCAGAACAACGTCTCTCCGCTGACCTCAGCGCGCTGCACTTGGGGTCTGACCAGCGGCAGCAGTTCATGCGGATTACCACCGTAAATCTCGATCACTTGGCAGCCGATCTGCTGCTCGATCAGCGCGTGAGGCCGGCCCTCGGCGATCTTGCGGCCGTGCTCAAGCACACATAGGCGGTCGCACAATCGCTCCGCCTCTTCCATGAAATGGGTGGTGAGAAGAATTGTTTTGCCGCGCGCTAATAGCGAGCGCAAGCGTTCCCAGATCAGGTGACGGCCGTGCGGATCGAGGCCGGTCGTCGGCTCGTCTAGCACCAAGAGATGCGGGTCATTAATGAGGGCACGAGCCAGCGTCAGGCGCCGCTTCATGCCACCGGACAGTTCGCCTACCCGGGCATCCGCCTTGTTCTCCAGGCGGGCGAATTCGAGCAGTGACGGCGTGACCGCTTTGACCTCGGTCGCGCTCATGGCGAAGTAGCGACCGAAAACGAGCAAATTCTCGCGCACCGTCAGCTGAAGATCAAGGTTGTCGAACTGTGGGACAACCCCAATGCCCCGGCGCGCCAAGCGCGCACGTGTCGGCACCGGCTCGCCAAGCACGCATATCTTACCTGCGTCGGGCGATGCAACACCCAGGATCAAACGCGCAAGCGTGCTTTTACCCGCGCCGTTTGGTCCCAGCAGACCGAAACACTCTCCCGGCGAGACCGTAAACGAAACAGCGTCCACGACGACCCTGTCGTTGTAGGACTTGCTCACCTCGAAAAGGTCGACTGCCGCGGTTGACATTCGCTTAGGCCATCGCGACGGACGTTGTTCGCGCCGCTTCCTGGGTCGCGCGCTTTTTTGTCCAAAGCAGGCCGTCACACCATACGTGATCAACGCGTCCCCACTGGCACGCGGCGGCGGCATCCGGGAAGAAGCCGCGTCCATGCAGATTGGCGCTGGTATTGCAAAGCAGCGGAATGGCTGTGAGCTTCTCGTACGCGATGAGAAGCTCGGCCACTTTATGCGGAGAGGTTCTGGAAACCGTCTGTAGGCGGGCAGATCCATCGAGATGCACGACGGCGGGAATTTTGTCCCGCCATTCCGGTCGCGTCTGGTGATCGAACAGCATGTACGGATCGGGTACGCCAGGGCTAAAAATCTCCGCGGCACGATCCTCCAGGCATATCGGCGCTACCGGCCTGAAATGCTCGCGAAGTTTGATGTCGTTGAGATGATCTTTCATTCCTTCCCAGGTCGCGGCTGCGAGAATGCTTCTGCCACCCAGAGCTCGTGGTCCGATCTCGGCCGGTCCAGCAAGGAAGACGACCGGCTTGCCGCCCGCGAGAATTGCCGCAAGTTCGCCCATCGTGCAGGGCGCGCTCTCCCATTCGGTCGGGACTTCGCTGGGACGAACGGCCGGCCCACTGTAGACCGACCATTCCAGAGCTTTAAAGCCTTGCTGTGCCGCCAGTGCAGAGCAAGCAGCACCGATGGCTGAGCCGCTGTCGTTTGGAAAGGGGGGCACCCACACGGCATCGAACAGGCCGGTCGCACGAAATGCACTATTCCACTTAATATTCAAGCCACAGCCGCCGGCGATGCAGAGGTTACGCGCCCCCGCAAGATCCGAGTGCCGCTGCACAACATCAGAAATTGTGCGAACCAGCAGACGCTCTAGAAAGACGTGAAATGACGCAAGGACGTCTTCGGCTTGCTTGGCCTTCAATCGCAGTGCGCACGCATCGAAGAAGTCGTGCAGAGCTTCAAGTGGCAATCGTGAGCTGTTGGTTTCTGCAAGCTCACGGCAAGCGCCGTCAGCATGCGTGGCAAAGTGCGCCTCATAGAGTTCCTGAAACGTCTCGATAATATCCCCGTCGGGCGATCCCAGCGCGATATAGGCCATCAGCTTGCCGGCTATACCGAGATCCCAACTGGTCCGGTCCACCCGCCTGTAAGGTCCAAAGTGATGTCCTGCCGTCGCATAGGCGTGACCTATCATCGGAAACAGGCATTCGATGAAACGGATGCCGTGGGGCTCGACATAGTAGAGGCGTGGAAACATGCAGCCGTCCCACACCAAGCAGAAAGCAGATTGTGCGGATTTGGCAAACGAGCTGGCGCAGTATGCGGATGCTACGTGCCCGGTGACATGGGGATAGCTTTGATAAGGATATAGCTTCCCATCTAGCATGAGGCCGATGCGATCGCGGGACGTCAGGGGGCTGTCGCCGTGCCGTTCGACATACGGCGCGCCCTTGAGCTTGACGGTCGTCGGCCCACTAAGGACTTCAAACTGCGATTCGAACTCTCCATCCCAGCCATCAATGACGAACTGATCAACATCGCTCGGATCCAGCCCGTGCTCCGCCAAGGCGCCAACAACCGCATCCAGGTTGTCAATGGTTTGATAACGCGGATTGTTGTTCAGCTTCTCCTGTTCGACACAAAACACCAGCCGGCCGTCCTCGATCAGAGCGACTGCCCCGTCATGCGTCAACTTGATACCGCAGATACGCATAGTGGCTCCTTTCAAGCTCGGCCGTTAAGACGGACCGAAGATTGCTCCGGATTGTGAAAGCGGACCAACAAGCAGTCTTCGTCAGCTGACTGCCCCTGGCACTGCGCGCGTTCGACCTCAATGAGCGCTTCAGTCAACATCGCGATGACCGTCTCGGCGCCAGCGACATGCCCCCATCGCTTGCAGGTGGCATCACGTGCAGATCCGAAGATCAGATGCCCACCTGGAGCAAGCATCTTCACCATATTGTCGACCGCGATACGCATCTGTGTCATGTCTTCGAGATAGTAAAGAACTTCAGCGACCACGATCAGATCGAACAACTCTGCGGTCGAGAACTGCAGAATATCGCTCGCCGCCCAGCTGATATGCGACCACCTCTTGGTCCGCTGGACCGCTCGACCGATCGCTCGCGGCATAACATCGATGACCGTGAGTCGTTTGCAGTGAGGAGCAAGCTTCTCTGTGAATGCACCGGCCGCGCACCCGACCTCGAGGCCGTTTGAGACGGCGCCGTCCGACAGCGATAGCCGCAGCAATTGGGTGTGACGCTTACGTTCGAACGGATTGTCGTCAAGCCGCCACGGGTCGTCGTTAGCCAGCTCCCGTTCTAACGATTGATATGTGTTGTCAACACCCACGAGTTTATCCCTCTACAAAATTGCTTATTCAGTCTCGGCCGCAACGTCATCCGACGCGATCAGTCGCTGGGAGGCGCGCAAACGACCTGCCCTGCGAATTGAACCAGGCGTTCCCGATCCTGGGTTAAGGCTTGGTCCAGTTGTCGCCTTTTCGGTCGAGCCCTTCGATCCATCAACGTCCGATTTCGCTACTTTGCGCGAGAGCCAGTCGCTGTTGCTCAAGGTACAGAGTGCGTAGGCCTTCATTGGGAGCAGGAGGAAGATGTTGATCGGGGTGTGCAGCGCGAATCCGAGAAATCGAAGCTCGCCGGCGCGAAGCGCCGCCACGCTGCATCGAACCATGGTCATCGCGACGATGGTCAGACCGGTCCACCAGGGCACGCTGTCGGTGAGCGCAAGCTGAGCTAGCGCAGCAATCGACGAGATGGCGAGCAGCAGCGGCCCGAGGTTCTGTCCGAGCACATCGAGCGTGAGGTACCGATCGAGGCCGGGCAGCAGGTGCAAACCGAGTAGCGTGTCGCGGTAAGTGCTCCGCGCCCAGCGGAGCTGCTGCCGCAGATACGGCAAGAGCTTATCCGGGACCACCGTGGCGGCGATGGCGTCCGGAACGTACTCGGTTCGAAATCCTGCCTTGAGCATGAGGATCGTCAGATGGCGGTCCTCACCGAAGTCGCTTGGCTTTCCTCGGAAAAACTGCGTCTCGTACTGGTCGAGCAACAACATGAGCGCGGAACGGCGGTACATGGCACACGGCCCACAGCAGCACATGACCGCACCAAAGCGCGTCTGAGCCGCACGCTCCTCGTTGCAAGCCAACCAGTACTCCATGTCGATCAATCCGGTCAGCCAGCTGTCGTTGCGGTTGCTGGCCGTCAATTGACCCATGGCCGCGCCGACGGCTGGATCCTGCATCTTGCGGACGAGCTTGCTGACAACATCGCTGGCGATTTCCGTGTCGGAATCGACGTTGAGTACGAGATCGCCGAATGAGCGGCGTATCGCGGCAATCTGCGCCTTGCGCTTTCCGACATTGCTTGGCAGCAGAATGACGCTGACCCTCGGGTCATGTGCGTAGCTTGCGTGTACGGGTGCCACTGCACCGACATTTGCGGAACCGTCATCGACCACATAGACCTGCAATCGCCCTGGGTAGTCCTGGCCTGCAATAGACTTCAGGCAGGCCGCCAGCGTACGCGGGTCCTCGTTGAAGCAGGGCACGATGACATCCACGCTGGGCAGAGCACCGGTGTTGACCGGGTCGCACGGCGGCAGTGTGGCGTCGGTTCGCAGCGCATAAAGCGCCTGGGCGCTCTTATGGACGCTGGAGAGCAACGCGTAAGAGGCAACAGCAACGGTGCTGATGGTGGCAAGCAAGGTCATGGGCATTGATCGATTCGGTTAGGTTGAGGAAGCGACCGGATTGCAAATCCACGGTCGTGCAGTGCTGGAATGAGCTGGGCGAGCGCCATTACGGTCTGGTCGCGCCGACCAGCATCAGGGCGGCGTCCCAGCTCGTCGGGAGGGCATCCGTCGTGCAGGAGCACGATTGCCCCCGGTTGCAGCGAGGTCAGCACTGCGGCAACAATCGCCTCGACGCCGGGACGAGCCCAGTCTTGCGGATCGACTGACCAGTGCAGGGCTGCTAGATCAGCCTTCGCCGACGCGGCGAGGGCCTCCTTCGTCCATATCCCGTACGGCGCGCGCATGTGCCGCACAGAGGCTCGGGGGCAGGCCATTCCGATGACCTTGTTCGTGGTAAGGATCTCGTATTGCGCTTCATCCGGCGTGCATTTGGACAATTCCGGGTGCGTCATTGTGTGGTTTGCGATTTCGTGCCCTTCAGCAATGATGCGCTGGATCAGCTCGGGCTGGCCCGCTGCATATGCACCGATCACGCAGAAGGTGGCGGGGGCCCGATGCTGCGCCAGCACGTCCAGGATAGGCGGCGTGCAATGCGGGTTTGGACCATCATCAAAGGTCAGATAGACGCAGTGCTCTCCGCCGGCCTCGGCGTAGTCGCTCCGCGCTTCAGTCATGTCGTTTGTTGACGTCACAGCTCTGGCCCGTTCCGTTCAATCATCTCACCGGCCGGCCATTCGCTCATTGGCCTGGCAATCGGCAGAACGAGGCCGACCACGTCCTCCACGCGCGTCGGAGGCACAGTGAGATAGATATCCGGACGAGCAGACCGAACGCGGAGCCCTGGTAGAACAGTCGCCAAGCCCTGTCGCCCGAGCAGTCTGGTAATATGTTTCTGCAGGGCAGATCGGACCGTGCCAAAGCCGAATGGCACGCCAAGATCTCGCAATACGGGGTACATCACGCGGATGGAGTGGCTGATTCCGAGCCCCTCGAGATCCGGGCGCACCCCGTACAATCCGAGCTCAGCCACGAGCAGATCGACCTCACCAACTTTTATGAAGCGGCGCAGCGCGCCGATGTGAATCGCGACGCCACGATCATCGTAGCCAATTGCCCGAATCTCAGGCCTTGCGCCGGCCCAGCTTCGATGACCTTCAAAGGGCTTTGCATTGAATTCCCCGGTCGGACCATAGGTCTTGCGGAAGAAGTCGGACAATTCGATATGGTCAGCAATTTGAAGCTCATTCTCCCAGCACAGCCTCCAACGAACTGGAGGGCGCGCCGAAACACCTCGTGTGGACCCAGGCGCGATCATGTTCATAGAGAGTAGTTCCTATTCATTATTTGGCTCCTGACGCAGGCCAGCAGTTCGCTACGTTCGAAAGGCTTGCTCAGGAACTGGAGTCCAGCTTGCAGGACTCGGCTCCCGTGGTCTCCGGAGTGGTCTGTGAGCAGAACGGTGGGAATCGCGCCTCCGGATGCAACCAGATGATGGAAAAGCTCAAGGCCACTCATCACGCTCGACTGCATGTCCGCGATCAAGCACGACGTGATCAAACGGCGACCCGATTTCAAGAACCCGTCTGCGCTCTCAAAGGGTTCTGGCACGTAGCCCGCGGAAAACACCACATCCGTGAGAGCTTCACGCACTGACCGATCTGCATTCACAATTGCGACCACATCGAGCGTGTGCGCAACTCGCATCAGATTCGCCAAGGACGCCTTCGTTTGCATGTTCCGCACGATTTCACCCCAGCAAGGACGCAATCCAATCGACTGCGGCCACAACACATTCGGCACCCGCAACCGGGAGGGTCCGACTGGACGGAAATCTACGGCCAAGTTGAGCGTTCGCTCAATTCTACGGCGGTACACGGCGGATATAGAATGGGTTGGCAAAGCCAAACGATGGTTTGCTCGTCGTATACGCCCACGCGAGTTTGCGGATCCGGCCCGTCCGAACTCGGCGAGATATGGCTTGCGCAACATGCGCGAACCTGCGACCGCACGGTCCAGACGTCTTGATCGATCCCTTGCGCTGGGCTGAGACGCGCAACGATTTGTAACCATTCTGATTGATCTGACTTCTCGCTAAACCATCGTTTGCTATCCTCATTCGGTACAAATGGTAAAATCGATTGTATCGATAGAACACATTCACACCGTGGATCACTCAGGATCATGCGTTTCAAAGGCCTCGATCTGAATCTCCTCGTCGCGTTCGACGCCCTGGTGACGCAAGGCAACCTCACCGCGGCGGCAAGAAGCATCAACCTCAGTCAACCTGCCATGAGTGCCGCCGTCGCGCGGCTTCGCACTTCCTTTCGAGATGAGCTATTCACGATGAGGGGCCGAAAACTGGTTCCAACGCCGCGGGCTGAAGCGCTCGCAGCCCCGATTCGCGAGGCTCTCGCTCACATTCAGCTCTCCATCATTTCTCCGGACGACTTCAATCCGTCTCAATCGACTCGGCGATTCAAGATCATCCTGTCCGACTTCATGACTGTCGTTTTTTTTCGAAGAATCGTGGACCGCGTCGTGCGGGAGGCTCCTAGAATCCGCTTCGAATTGCGGCCACCTTCAGAGGAACCCGATGAGCTACTCCGGCGCGGTGAAGTTGATTTTCTGATGTATCCGGAGATGTTCATGTCGAGTGCGCATCCAAAGGCGGCACTGTTCGAGGACACTTTCGTTTGCGTGGGCTGCCCCATGAACAAGCAGCTGACATCGCGACTTACGTTCGAGAACTACATGTCAATCGGGCACGTGGAAGCTCAATTTGGACGTTTCTTGAGGCCCTCCTTCCGCGAATGGCTCTTGCTCGAGCATGGTTTCAAAATACGCACCGAGGTCGCTGTGCAAGGCTTTGGTATGATTCCGCCTATGTTATTGGGCACCAACCGTATCGCGAGCATGCCCTCAAGACTCGTCAGCCATTTCGCAAATACGATGCCCCTGCGGGTTGTCGAACCTCCGTTGCGACTTCTGACATTCACCGAGGCCGTGCAATGGCCCGCGATTCATAATACTGATCCCGCAAGCATTTGGATGCGCAACATATTCTTCCAAGAGGCATCCACGATGGTCTCTCCGCCCGAGACCAGCCAATTTCACAGCCCGTTGTAGGATTGTTCGGGCCGGTTGCGACCTTCTCTCGGTTAACCAGATCTTCTCGAAGCTTCGGTCCTCTGACTGACGTTGGGCAAGGGTCGAAATTGGCGCGCTTGAGCGCGGTTTGATCGGGGCGTTGGCGCTATTGATCTCGCGCTGCCAGGACGATCTTGCGCCTCATACAGCTCGCTCGCTCGCTCGGCGGCGCTCCGCAATGATTTTCCGCCGATCCGGGCCGGCTGCATCGCGCCGGTCCATGTGAGTCGAGCACAGAGCTGGCGAAATGATCCGGCGAGTCAGGTGAACAATATCCGGCCTCCGCACTAAAATTCCCTTGAATCGCACGCCGCGTCAGGTTGTAGACCAGCACTGCGATCAAGGCCCAAGGTGGACGCTGGTAGCGCACCCGCACCGCTCATCGCCTGACGGTGCGCATTCTCCTTCGTCAACAGACCCGGCGATCGAAGTAATGCCGAAGCACACCAGTAGCTAGACGTCTATGTGGCGGGCGACCGACAGGGGCGATGCTAGCTTGTTTGCGTCGGAACAGCTTGTTCTGCCGAACGCCAACGCCCTCCACGGTCGCGCCCGCGAAGCCCAACGCGAGCTGACCTAAACTCGGGAGAGCCAACCGGCAAGTGAGAGGCATTGCGTAAGGCTGGAATGGAGGTTGGGACACGTCATCTCAACGGCGCTTATCTTACCCTTATTGTGCTCGATCCGGGATGATCTGGCGCAACCGCAAAGTCGCTGGCCGCAGGCTCAAGCTGGATACAGGCCATGAGCTCGGGGCATGGTCCCGCTGCGCGCGTGTTTCGGTGATGAGTGTTTATGATGAGAGGACGGCAACTGTGCCAATGTCTGCGCACGGAAGGGAGGGGCTCGCCGCTTCCATTCGCCAAGCCTGCTCCAGCTATAGTTTTTGATCATTTCGGCCGACCTGTTCACCCAAGCCAAATCTGATGATGTATGCGGGGTGCTTCTTTCGGATCTCGCGACAGTAGTGTCCTTTCGAAAGTGTCGTGGCGTGACGCGCGCGGTGCCACCGCCGTCGGTCTCGAGTTGCTACCCCTCACCGCTGAGCCCGATGGGCTCCTTCGGCGCGGTAACATCATTTGTCTATCTTCCCCGAAGCATCTATGCTCAAAGCACGCACCCAAAGCGATACCGCTCGAGGATGATATTGAGTGAGTGAGCTGCCGGACGAGCAAGCCAATACCGCGACAGGAGAAACTTCGAGCCTATGTTCGATAGGATACTTGCGGTGAATCCCCAGAAACTGCCCCTCTGATTCGAGGGGTCTTTGGCTTGAGTATGGTCTTAAGATGCGCATTAAGATCCTCCTCCAACCTATAGCATCATCCTCCTCCATGCGCGAGCAACGCCTTCGCGCCCACAATGCCATCTCAACCGGACTACCATAGGCGCCGAGCCGGCGGCGCGCCACGACGTGGCGGTAGAACTGATTTGCGATGATTTACCAATCAGCGCCAGGCTCAACGAGGGACATCACAGGAAGGATTGCGACCGAAAGAGGCCCATCTGATCAGGACTGTGTCTGGGTCCGCCGCTTCGTGAAGCAGCATCTAAAGATCAAGCGGAGCTGCATGCACATGGCGGTCGCTTCTCGCGCCGATCAGACAGCAGATTGCCACCGCTGCGGCAGCATCCAGGAGAAATTACATAGTTTCAGCTAGCGACGCCTTGGACAAAAGGAAGCGTACGCCGTGTTGCACAACGGCATCACGCGGCTCCTCCTGACACATTCTTTCGCGCACGTCGCCGCTCCGTCTCGTTTTTGCCCCACCACGGCCAAACGGCTTCGTCACGTGCGGCGCGAGTGCGACAATGAAAGGAGCCTACTCTTGGGTGAGTCGAGTGGAGTCTACGATCCGGAGGATCTCGCGATGTTGGGACACCTTTTTGATCAAGCAATCACGTGTTTACCGACATGCATGCGAACCAGCGAGAACCGCGCGGCGATCGCGAGACTTGTTCTGCAACGCGCAGCGAGAGATGAATTGGGGTCGCTGGCGAACTTGATGCTTGCACTTGTCTCGGCCGCTTGATCAACAGCGTGCTCTTAGTCCTTTTGCGGTACGCAGCAAGAGACCATCATCTAGATCATTGAATTAACTTGATTCTCACGTGGCGTCAGGTTGTAGCCATGTAAATAGAGGACCATGACAAACGCCAGACCACGACGGCGCCGATGGCGCATTGGAGAACTTGCAGAGGCGACCGGTGTAACCGTACGCACTCTGCATCACTACGAACATATCGGGTTGCTGATGGTCTCGGAACGTACCGATGGCGGTCACCGCATGTACGACCATGAAAGTCTACAACGCGTCACTCAGATTCTCGCGCTGCGTAATCTCGGCTTCTCACTTCCTGAGATCCGCAAAGCAATCGAGGGGCGAACGTCTCTCACGGACCTGTTGCGCAACCATCTGGAGCGGATTGAACGTGAAGTCGCGCAGGCGACATTATTAAGGGACCGAATACGCAGTATGACGACGCAAGGTGAGACACAAGTCAGTGTCGACCAACTGCCGGCCACGTTAGACGCAATGTCGCGGATTGAGGAGCCTACCCTCTCGGCGATGTGCGCCGCTAACGCAGAACGGTGGCGGAAGATTCGCGACGAGCTACGAAGTTGCATGGATCAGGGCGAGCCTCCATGCAGTGAACGAGCAAAAGCGGTCGCGCGTCAGGCCCGTTCGCTGCTGACTGAGATCGGAGGAGCTGATTCGACTGTCTCAATGGTACTCAAGGTGCTGACGCGATTGACCGAACCACACAATCTCGCCGGCTGGGATGCGAGCCTCATGCAATACCTCGATCTCGCCCTCGCCGCGCTAGAGGACCAGCTCGGAGAGAGTTGACGCCCGGTTGCGCACGCAATCGGTTACCGGAATGTCTTTAAACCCAATGGGTTGATAGTGCCCCTTCGAGCCTGAGGACGATCGTTAGCCGCTAGCATTTCGCCTTCGAATCTGCGTTGGTCTGGGACTTTTTGGGTCTTTGGCTCTGTGGCTCTTGGCAACCAACCTCGACGAGCACGCTTCGAAGTACTTGATTCGTACGCACGCATCGTCTCAGCGGCGGGGCGGACAGAGCGTCGGCTAGACCGATGGAGACTCCAATGATCGGCATCGCTTTCGGAATTTCCAGGTGAGAGGCCTCGGCGAGAACAAGTCGGTGGATGATCGTCCGGGCCTTTCAAGCGCCTCGTCGGCACACATCTGCCGCGCACAGGAGATTGATGAGTCTACGGGGCACCGGCAGGATGCTCGATATGGGTCCTGTTGACGCCTAGAGAACGCCCTCCTGGCCAGTCCCGTAAGGTCCGTTCGTCCGTGCCCGCCGGATATTTATGGATGAGCCTCGCACAACTTGAGCCGTTCGTACCAACCCGAGTTCGATTCAAACATCATTGCGCCGGGCTGCTGGTCGCCGCGTCGTACCAACGGCGAAGCCGATCAAGAAGTCGCGCCATATCGGGAGCTCCACATGTCGATTCTTCCCGTTCATAGGCTTGCAACTGCCGCGCTCCTTTCTTCAATCCTAAGTTCGAGCGCCTGGGCAAAAGATGCTTACATTGCGGTAGCGGGCCCAATGATGGAAATCACTGCGGCGCTGGTCGCGCAGATACGCGACGGAGCGTCCGCGGCAGTGGATTCGATAAATGCATCGCGTCTGCTGCCTGACACAAAGCTCGCGTTGAGGACTTCCGACGACGCATGGGATCCCAAGCAGGCCGTCGCTGTTGCCAATCGCTTTACAACTGACGGGATCAAGCTTGTCTTTGGGCACTTTTGTTCATCTTCGTCGATTCCGGCTTCAGACATATACGCCGAAGCCAAGGTGCTTCAGATTTCACCTGGCTCGACGAATCTCCTTGTCCCCCGACATGGATTGCTACAAGTCCGCCAGAGTCCGCCCTTTGGGCGGCGCCAAATGGCGCAAGTCCGGCGTGCATGGGGCCTTCCTCTGCCGTTCGCAAGGTCAGCGATCGCTATCACGCTCATCGAAGCGCGCAGCGTGACGCCAGCGGTTCAGCACCGTTTCGCGCATTGCTCCGCATGGTCGTAATCGCAAGCTCTGAAGCAGCGGCCCGTTCGCTCGCCGCGCCAGCCTACGAAACATGGCTCAAACACTTTAAGGTCCTGTACGAGCTCAATGACATCCCGCCTCCATCCGACCTGCCCCTGACCTTGGATGCCGCAATCCACCGTGAACTGTACGTTGTCGGAACGGGCGCTTCGGTGCGCCAAACTTTTCTCGATCATCTGGAAGAGGCAGGGGCCAACTATCTTATTTGCCCGCTCGCCTTCGGATCTCTGACGCTTGATGCCTGCCTCAATAGGCAACGGCAAGTCACTCCGAGCTCATAGCGGCACAGCAGTGACGGTGACCCCAACAGCCATCCCAGTAACTTCGCTCTTGACCAGGCAAAAAATGGCAACGCCGAGGCCAATGAGTACCGGAGCCGAATGCATTTATAAGGCCGCTCTTGCGGTCCAAACGGCTTCGACGCGGACTCGGTCCTTTGGACTGCATCACCAAACGGGAGGCGTAACGGCAATGGATGGCCTGTCCTCCACATTGCGTGCTTCGACACTACCCAAGCAGTGGATTGCCTGGTCAGGTAAGTCGGCTCACGCTCGTTCCGCTTTGGCGGGCCGGTTCGTCGATCGCATTCTACACGAATCCGAGGTGCGGCTTATTGCTCGCGCGGACCTGTCGTGACGCGATCCCGGCAGCGTTCCGCTCAGAGCGAAGAGATCGCGCGTAAGCTCGATGTCGTGCTGGCAGAGTTGGCTTCGCTGCGCATTCTGCTGGCCGAGCACGGCATTAGCACCCCGCGACCTCTCGATGAGGACTACCTCACTGTTCAGCGGTTCGCTGCGATGAACCACATAAGCCCCGAAGCCGTGCTCTCTCGGATCCGCCGCGGCAAGTTGCGCGCAGAGAAACGCGGTGGCCGGTGGTAGGTGAAATGCACGGTTTGCACAGCATAGCCGTGCAGGGACGAGGAGAGTAAGACAGACGAAGTGAAACCAATCCGAGACACGGACTCCGGCATAAAAAATGATATGTGCGTTTAAGTTAGCATCTCTTCTGAGCTCGACCAGTCGGTCGATGGACAGTCAAGAGATCGATCAAGGTCAACGTGGGCGCACGGCCAACACACCTCCGCCAGATCGGGAGGCTCAATCTCGATGCACCGATGCAACCACAAAATGCGTGGGCGGGTATCGGATGACTACCGTTGCGTAGCTGGATCACTCAGTCAATTTCGCCTGGTTAGCAGAGCGATCCCAGTGAACAAACGGAGAAGGGTGGGCGCCCGGCTGGAGAAGTCCAATTCCGATGCCGCTGGCGGCAGTGTGGCAAACAGAACCATCTCGATGTCGATCTTGGACGTGAGCCACCGCACGCGCCCTGGTTACGGCCTAGAGCACAGGAACGATAAATACCTTGCTCGCAAATCGCACGCTTTGCGAGCTCCCCTAGCAACCTACGTCTCATGCCCCTGGGGCCTAGCAGAGAAATTGTATCCCAGTCACTCGCCTGTTTCTGGGTCGCCTCGCGCGCCGGTGTCAGACGAGAACGGATCTGATTTCGCTGGAACGGTCGCCACAATCTGGCTGGAGAAGGAGATGGCAATGATGTCACAAAGTCTGATATCAGTCCTCAGTTCTATGGTAGCAGTCGAACGTATGTTTGGGAAACTTCGAGAATTGATCGATGGAGACAGCTCGATCTCACCTGATGTTCGAGAGACGCT
This sequence comes from Bradyrhizobium sp. JR4.3, assembly GCF_040547695.1. Lineage (NCBI taxonomy): Bacteria > Pseudomonadati > Pseudomonadota > Alphaproteobacteria > Hyphomicrobiales > Nitrobacteraceae > Bradyrhizobium > Bradyrhizobium sp. JR4.3. The sequence goes on from NZ_JBEPQF010000013.1 coordinate 185,764, forward strand.
TCACGCAATGTTAGATGCAAAGCTTCTTTCCGCAAAAGATACGATTATGAGCGACGCGCGCGCTGCGATCGACGCGACTCCTGATTTGCCGCAGGCGGTCCGCGACCGAGCATCCAGGTCGCTCGACTTTGCAACGAAAATGTTCATGACCAGCGAACCGCGCCGCACTGAGGATCCTCTTAGCCGAGACGGTATCTGCAGCGCCAATCGCAAGATGCATTGATCCATGCACCGTTCCACCCATGCCCGCCGCAACACTTGGCGGCGCACTGTTGATGTTAGCCGAGGCGCTTCGATTGAGCTCTTGAGGCGCTTTGAAGCTGGTGGAATCGAGCGATAGCGACCTCGCTAATTGATAAATCTAATGTCTGCTGGGGCCGGCACGCTTGGTTGGAACCTGCCGAAATGCTGCGGGCTCGGGTTTGGCTCAAGCATCCGGAAGCAGGCTCTCTCTGGCCATCTTTGACGTCCTCTGCGTCGAGCCGATATGCGAGTCCCCTCAGCTCTGTAGCTTAATCATCAAAAAGGGCCGGTCACTCGTCGCCATGGGACAGTGACGAGGGCTCGACTCTGTTCGTGGGAAGCAGTGCTCGAGTTGATTCAACTCAAGCATCATGGTTCGCGTTTTCGCGAGATGGCTTCGATGCTTGGCGATGAGCTTCACCGAAACGAAGATCGCGTGTTGAGCTATTCTTCGGTATGCGCCTGATCAATTGGATCAAGAGGACCGGCTCACCAACCCGACGTTGATGAATCCCTCTTGGCCCATCCGCAGCATGGATACCTCCCATCAAAACAATAGATTTTACCAATATTCTCCGAATCCACATAGCTAGCCGCCGGCTATAGCAAGGATGTTCGGGATCAGGCGCGTGGCGACGTATTCGCGATTTTCAACGCAATGTGGGGATGACGAGCAAGCGCCAGCACATGATCACCACTGGCGTTCAGACAGAGGCAAGTCTTGGTCTCGCCATCGTGGCACGCGCGAGCTTCTTGCATGGATTAATCCGGCCCCAACATCAGCCATGAGACAGCATGGGCAGCTCGCCTTCAGATCTCTAGCCAACCTTAGTAGGAGCCTCGCAGCGCGAGCCAATAGCGACAAGGGCGGTCTAGCGCCGTTTGGTGCAGCGCTCTGGCAGCCTGAGCCCGGATGGCTGCGCTTGACGCGCAGGTCCGGCGTCGCGCCGATCGAGAGTCCCTTGCGAGCCAACAAGGAACTGTGTCTCCGATGTAGGCTCGCGGCCGCGGCACATGCGTGCGCCGTATGGGAATTGGACCAAGGAGGCCCTCGCCACTCGGCGAAGGCCGATCTGGCGGCCCTGCCCTGGTCAGTCGATCCGCAAGACAGGGCTCGTCCCGGCGTCGAGGCGATTGTTGCCGCAGTGCTGGCCTCGGTCCAGCCGGGGGCAATCGTGCTCCTGCACGACGGATGCCCTCCCGACGAGCTGGGACGCCGCCCTGATGCTGGTCGGCGCGACCAGACCGTAATGGCGCTCGCCCAGCTCATTCCAGCACTGCACGACCGTGGATTTGCAATCCGGTCGCTTCGTCAACCTAACCGAATCGATCAATGCCCATGACCTTGCTTGCCACCATCAGCACCGTTGCTGTTGCCTCTTACGCGTTGCTCTCCAGCGTCCATAAGAGCGCGCAGGCGCTTTATGCGGTGCGAACCGACGCCTCATTGCCGCCGTACGACCCGGTCAACAGCGGTGCTCTGCCCAGCGTGGATGTCATCGTGCCCTGCTTCAACGAGGACCCGCGCACGCTGGCGGCCTGCCTGAAGTCTATTGCAGGCCAGGACTACCTAGGGCGATTGCAGGTCTATGTGGTCGATGACGGCTCCGCAAATGTCGGTGCAGTGGCACCCGTACACGCAAGCTACGCGCATGACCCGAGGGTCAGCGTCATTCTGCTGCCAAGCAACGTCGGAAAGCGCAAGGCGCAGATTGCCGCGATACGCCGGTCATTCGGCGACCTCGTGCTTAACGTCGATTCCGACACGGAAATCGCCAGCGATGTTGTCAGCAAGCTCGTACGCAAGATGCAGGATCCAGCCGTCGGCGCGGCCATGGGTCAATTGACGGCCAGCAACCGCAACGACAGCTGGCTGACCGGATTGATCGACATGGAGTACTGGTTGGCTTGCAACGAGGAGCGTGCGGCGCAGACGCGGTTTGGTGCGGTCATGTGCTGCTGTGGGCCGTGTGCCATGTACCGCCGTTCCGCGCTCATGTTGTTGCTCGACCAGTACGAGACGCAGTTTTTCCGAGGAAAGCCGAGCGACTTCGGTGAGGACCGCCATCTGACGATCCTCATGCTCAAGGCAGGATTTCGAACCGAGTACGTTCCGGACGCCATCGCCGCCACGGTGGTCCCGGACAAGCTCTTGCCGTATCTGCGGCAACAGCTCCGCTGGGCGCGGAGCACTTACCGCGACACGCTACTCGGTTTGCACCTGCTGCCCGGCCTCGATCGGTATCTCACGCTCGATGTGCTCGGACAGAACCTCGGGCCGCTGCTGCTCGCCATCTCGTCGATTGCTGCGCTAGCTCAGCTTGCGCTCACGGACAGCGTGCCCTGGTGGACCGGTCTGACCATCGTCGCGATGACCATGGTTCGATGCAGCGTGGCGGCCCTTCGCGCCGGCGAGCTTCGATTTCTCGGCTTCGCGCTGCACACCCCGATCAACATCTTCCTGTTGTTGCCGATGAAAGCCTATGCGCTCGGTACCTTGAGCAATAGCGACTGGCTCTCGCGCAGATCAGCAGATTTGCCGGATGAAGATGGAAGGCATGGCCACTTCTTGCACCCAGCCCCCAGAACGGATAAACCGAAGGAGATTGTTTGCACGTCGCGCATTCAGCACCTCGAGCACCGCATTGCTTTCCAATTGGAGGTCGTGGCTCAACTGATCTGCCAAGACAAATTCGCGCTCGGCGCGGTCAAGCTGCTCGACGAACTCACAAGCGAACTGGTCGCGGCAAAACTGGAACTCGGCGCAATAGGCGAGGCGAGCGCCAGCAGGCGAACAATCCCAGCGGAACAACACGGTGAACTCTTCTATCCAGAAGACCTCCGCATCCTAGCTAAACTTTTCGACGAGGTAGTCGCAGCTTTACCGCCAGATCGCCGTACTATCGCCAATCGTACGCAAATCGCCAAACTTGTTCTAGCTCGTGGAGCGACACGTGAAGTCAAGTCCGACCCAAATCATGGCGCCTGCGTTCTGGGCGATTTGATTGATCACACGTTCAACTCTTCCTCTTCTAGTCAAATCGAGGTTCCGCCTAGCACCTGGCGGAATTCTGCGTGAGGGCGTAGGTTAAATCACTCGAGCGGGTAATAAGAAGGCATCACCCCAGTTTTGATAACCGGCAGTCCTTTCGAGATCGCCGAGCGATGTGTATACGGGCAGCCTGCTTTTCCTAACAGATTCGTCTCGTCAGCAGGCCGGCCGCGGGACAGGTGGGACCACTTTCTTCGGTGTCCTCAAGGCAAGAACCCCGTAGTTCAGGCCCTCGGGTCTCAGAGGATGAATGCGGTACGCCTTGCACTGCAATGCGACCGCCTACCGGCCGCCCCCACGCAAATGGTCCACGCGTCCTAACAGCACGCCGACTGCGCAGCGAGATGGATAACCTCGTCCACGTTTCAGCTGCCGCCGAACGTCTTCTCCGTTCCCCCAGGCCGGGTGGGACGATGCTGCCGAGACAAGCGCACCACTCTGATCAAACCACAGGTATCAGCACATCACGAATGTCGATTCCTACAACGATCACGGCGTGGGCTCTTCCGCGCATCTGCAGACTATGCCTGGCTCGCGCACACTGCTGCTGCAGGCCACCTCACGTTAGAATACATTTTGGCTGGGAGTAGCCGAAGGGACTTGAATCGTACGTAGCGTCACGTTGTAGGAACGAGGCATCCGCCGCCTCGCGCCGACCAACTAGTCAACCACCGATGGCGGGAATGACGTAACGCATCAGAGCAATCCTCCGGCTTAGACATCGAATGACGACAGCACTCCTTTTTCTCACCATGATCTTCTTCGGCAGCTTTGGATTAGGCTACGCTGTGCGCAGCTGGCGTTCCCGCAAACGACGTGAGCGGGCCAGGCTTTATGGTGCTTTCTTTCATTCCGGCACTTCTGCTTCGCCGCCGCTTCGAGTTCTCGCACGTCGTGGTTCCCAACGCTGCATTCGGCTTCGTTCAAACAAGGAAATTGCCGATCCGCCACGCGAGCGCGAACCCCTCCGCTGCCAGTTCGTTGAGCACAGATTCGCAAGGCAGCGTGGAGGCGACGCGCGTGTTTGCGTGGAGTCCGTCCCAACAGCACGGTGTAACGTATGTCCGATCGCCGATTTGACCCGAGACAATGAGCTGTGAAGACTGCGAGTCGGCCCTTCACGGATCATCGGGTCGGCGGCGGTGGATTCGCAACCGGCCCCGGTCTGACAACGTACATCTGTGTGATCTTACCATGTGCAGAAGCCCTTGCCGGACCGAATTCCAATCAGCGCTGGTGCGAACCGCGGAGAAGATATGTCTGGCACGTGAGCTGGCGCTTGAGCTGAATGCGACGGCGAGTACGATTGCGGCAGTGTCGACAGGGAGCCCCTTCACTCTGCTAGCGCATCTACAGCGCTTCACACCCGTCGCGATCTGCACTGGGCACGAAGAGAGAACCAGAGCCCTTCGCACGACTTCGAATTTTATCTCGCGTCAGGATCAACGCTGCGTTGACCTTGACCAATGCTTCCTGGCCAAGTTCGATTCGCTGAACTAGCCTACTTAAACGGAGAGGTTTCGAAGGTTAGGCTTTCTTCGTAGAACTCGATCCGCGACAGTCGGTACAACGGATGCATCATGAAGCCTGACGAGCGTCTCGCCGAACTCCTTGAGGATAGCAGGTATTTTGAAGATGAGGCATCGGAGGCATGGGCAGGGTGCCTCTCACCCGCTGAGCGGCTGGCGTATATTCGCAAGCATCGCTCTCTCTTCCGATTCACAGATTACGATGAAGTGATAGCTGTTGTACGGGGCAGGCGCTTCACCGGTTGCTCATCGCAGCTACTTCGATGGCGCCACAATATAAGAGCAAGGACTTTGCAAAGCGCTTTGCTCTTCTCGGCTGCGGTGTGGCTGGGTATCATCTGGCTTGCGGTGCGCTTAATCCGCTGAGATCAGCAGCCCGCTTCTCGTCCACATCAAGCCACCTACATTGGTACACGATCGAACGGCGAAGCGGTTGAAGATGATCTGGAATGCCGCAACCTCACGCAGCGTTCGGTTCGAACATTCCTTTCGGCGCGAATGTTGCGATGCAGTTACAGCAATTCGCGCAGACGTTGTTAATACGTACGAGGCTCGGAGGCACTCAAGACATGAGAGTAGAAATGAAGAACTTGTTGCTCGCGACTGTGAGCATTGTGGCGCTTGACGCGGTGGCGCCCGCCTTTGGCGCGGATCTGGCTGCGCAGCCCGTCCAGCCTCTCTACACCATAGCTCCGCAGCCTGTCACGGCTGCAATCTACGACTGGAGCGGCTACTATCTCGGTATGAACGGTGGATTGGGCTCAAGCTCGAATTGCTGGGATTTCAATGGCGGCACGCCCGAGGGCTGTCATGACGCGACCGGCATGACCGTCGGTGGCCAGATCGGCTATCGATGGCAGATGGGCCAGATCATGCTTGGTGTTGAAGGCCAAGGGAACTGGGCTGATTTAACCGGCTCGAATGTCAGCGTCGCATTTTCGGATGTCAACAAAACCAACATTGATGCGTTCGGCCTGGTAACGGGGCAGATCGGCTATACGTTGGACAACGTCCTGCTTTATGCCAAAGGCGGCGCCGCAGTGACGAGCAACACCTATCACATCGACTCCACCCTCACGGGCGCGCGGCTTGGAAACAGCGAGCACGTTCTTTGGGGCGGCGCGTTGGGAGCGGGAATCGAGTACGGCTTCGCACCGAACTGGTCGGTTGGCCTCGAATACGATCACCTATTCATGCAGCCGGCCACGGTGAACTTCGCCGCGCCCGCTGGTGGGATCGATCGCATCCGTCAGGATTTCGATCTTCTGACTGCGCGGCTCAACTATAAGTTCGGCGGTCCGATTCTTCTCAAATATTGATCTGTCGTTCTGACGCGCATCGAAAGCCCCGGCCCATGGACCGGGGTTTTTTTGGCTTGCTGGTCTGCTGCGCACGAGCCGTACACGGTCTTATGCAGTCCGGGCGGACCCGTGCAAAACCGTTCTCCGGGTTAGTATGTCGTCGCAATGCTTGAGCCTGCAGGAGGACGGACTCGACGAGCCGCGCGATGCGCGACTGGTTACGCCGGCGCTGAAGATCACTTTGGTCGCACGCGCGAATAGTCCGCCATCATCTCCAGCTCGCGTCGGACTGACGGAATCCGTGTGAACCTCTCCTGGCTAAACCCACGACAAAGGTCCTCAGCAGAGTACCCTTGGCTGCCGCGCCACCAAGGCGACGATCGCGACGCTGCACTTGCCAGCCTATCCACCGCAATAGCGGCCGCACTCGCGGCACCGGTGTGAACACGCGGCCAGCAGCTATTGTCGGAGTGAGACCGCGCGCGTCATTTCGTCGGCCTCGATCAATATGCGGCGGGCGGGGTTAAGAGTTTAAGGGACAGTTCACTGTCACCGCGGCTTGGAGATACACTGGAAGGTGAGTCGGCTCCGCGTCGGTCAGTGCCCCGTAAGCGACTTGACTGAACCCTGTTCGCTGAACAGCTTACAAGCAGATCGAACAACGCCTTAAGAGATCGCGTTTTTGCCCTCCTCTACCCACCGCAAGCACTGTTTTTCCTGTGCGGACAGCACAACGTCTTGCACATCGACCATGTGTTTCTTCCGGAGCCGAGACGACCTAAGGACGAGAACACCAAATCCCTTACCACGCGATAGCCATCGCAAACTCTCGCATCGCAAGACTCCGAGAAAATGTCGATACAAGCATGGAAGATTGCCACTCCAAGAGCGGCACCAGGGATTATCGAACGCGTCGTGACATGCGTCGTCAATGCGACAGAACACATGCAACAATCGCGACACTTGACGTTTACGTCCGCGCTTTCGGTGTCTGCGGCTCTGCTCTTCGACTAGCGGTTCCTATGGCCGGATAGGATCGCTCAGGTGAGGGCCGACGCACCCGCCCCGCGAACGAAACTCGTTCGGTTTGCATCAACGCTCTCCGCTGGTCGACTTGCACCTCTTTCGCACTCGTTGTGCCTCCTTGAGGAAAGAGTAACCGGAATTCAACTCAGACTTATTCCATGTGCTCTCTCTCTCTTATTTCGTTGCCGCGGTGCTATCTTGTAGTTTGCGTGTCACTCTATCCCCAAAGAAGGGGCACATCCTCGACGAGTTGTGCGCGACTGCGAGTTGGCATCGCAAGCACGCGGTGCGCGCACTCCGGCGACGCGCCACGGTTGGGCCAGGCGCATTCGAGGCACGCGAGAGCGCAAGCGTAGATATGGTGCGACGATCAAGGACGCGCTGACGGCGCTGTGGGACGCGTCAGATCGGGTGTGCGGCAAGCGGCTCAAGGTGATGAGCCGGACCTTGCTGCCGGCGCTCGAGCAACATGGCCGATTACGGCTTCGCCAGGCGGACCGTGATCGTGTCCTGGCGATCAGCGCCGCTACCATTGACCGCTTTCTCGTCGATGTGAAGATCGCGGCGAGCGGATGTAGGCGGCGCCGTGGCGGATTCTACTCGGCAATCCGGCCCGAAGTCCCATCCGCACTTTCAACGACTGGAACAGCCCGTCGCCCGGTTTCTGCGAAGTTGACATGGTCGCCCATGGCGGCACGTCGGTGGCCGGCTCGTTCATCCAGGCCCTCACGATGCTCGATGTCGCCACCGGCTGGACGGAGGGCCTGCCGTTGCTGACGCAGGAAGGTTCGGTGGTCGTCGAGGCGATCAACCGCGGCCAGAGCCTGTTCCCCTGGTTGTTGCCGCGGCGTTGACTTCGAGAACGACAGCGCCTTCATGAACGATGTCGTCATGCCATGGTGTCGCGAACAGAAGCTCGAACTCACACGATCGCGCGCCTACAAGAAGAACGATCAGCCGTTCGTCGAGCAGAAGAATGGTGCCGTGGACCGTCGCCTGATGGGCTACGGCCGCTTCGATGGCCTCGGGACGGCCCTGTGATGGGCCGCCTCTATGCGGCGGCACGGCTCTACGTCAACTTCTTCCAGCCGTCGTTCAAGCTGAAGGAGAAGCGCCGAGAGCCTAAGGTGATCGAACGGTATCATCTCCCATCGACGCCCTATGAGCGTGCATTGGCGCATCCCAGGGTGACCGCTGACGTGAAGAAACGGCTGCGCGATCAGTATCGCGTAGCCCGATAACCGCCCCGGTGCGCCGTTATCATACTTGCAGTCTCTCCGGCGCCACGCCTTCTGCGAAGACGTTTATCAGGTCGAGCCAGCTAAGGCCGCTTGGTACTGAAGAGCGACCTGCGTCACCAAGTCGGCCGCACCCATTATCGAGCGTACGCCTGAAACGGAATGACCCGCACTCCAGACGTCGCTCCAGCGTCGCGGTCCCTTGTCGAACGTTTTGCCACCAAATTTTTGTTTCGCGTGCGCCTCTGACACTGACTCATCGAGTTTTGATGGATCGAGCCCCGCCGCCAAGACCGACGGCCGCAGCATGTTGGCGTCAAGGCCCGAGAACGCTTTGGTCAGCATAACGTCATCCAATGTGCTATCAACCAACATCTGACGATAGGCATCGCTTGCCATGCTCTCCCGCGTGGCAATGAAGCAAGTACCCATGTAGGCAAGTTCACACCCCAACAAACGCGCCGCCGCAAGCGAAACCCCGTCGGTAATTCCGCCCGCAAGCACAACTGGACCATCGAAAATGGCGAGAACCGTACGAGCAAAAGCAAACGGGTTGGCCCAACCCGTATGGCCTCCAGCGCCTGCGGTCAACAAGATCAAGCCGTCCACTCCTGCCTCGATCGCCTTTTCCGCATGCCGGATCGAGGCGATATCGGCGAACACGAGGCAACCGATCTCGTGCAGTGGCTCGATAGCTGCCTCCGGCGATCCAACGCTAGTGATCACAATCTCGACCTTGTGACGCACCAGACAGGCAAGATCATCCTTGAAACGTTGTTGCCGGACGATGAGGTTCGGGCAATGCGGCGCGGCAGGTCGATCCAGCTCAGCGAGATCATGCTCTATGCACTTTAACCAATGATCGAGTTCCTCAACCGATCGGGCATTGGCTGTTGGAAATGCGCCGATGGCTCCGGATCGGCAGACAGTAGTTACAAGATCCACACCAGAGACATGGAACATGGGCGCAACAATCAAGGGTACGCTCAACCGGCAAGCGATGTGTGCCGGTAGCCTGCTTTTGTGGGAAATTGAATTCATAACTGCTGTCTTTCCTACCAGATTCGCTTGCGATTCTCAGCCGATAGCTTTGGATGCCAAGGTTTGTCGACACTAATGTGCATTGACGACAGAGACACGGCTTCATCCCGGTGGCCGAGAGCGCAGGCAATCGACTGGATTGATGTCAGCCTGAGGATCAGGGCTATGGCGAGAAACGATTGCTCTTGACTGCATTTGAGAGGCTCGGTGAAATGAAATAACCATCAGGGACCGCCGAGCATCACTGCCATGGCTCCGCCATCTGGATCAATTGTCAAGTCTAGTAGTTGATTCGGGCGCAACTCGTGTTCGCCCGGTTCGAGCTCAACGTGGACTTGGACGGATCGCCAAAACCTTTGCTGTAATAGACCGCTCAACCACCTCGACTTCCCGTAACCGAATGCTTGATGGTGCTCACAGTCCGACCTTGCGGTGCCGGCTTGTCTAGCTGGTTCAGTATCCGCTAGTCTGTGACCTTCGTATAGATTGGCTGCTTGCAGGGCCGCGGCTTGTCTTGCAGCCCTTCAAGGCCATGATCGGCATAGCGGTCTCGCCAAAGGCTCACAATCCGCGGCTGGACTCCAACCTCCTTGGCAATCGACCGGGTGCTGCGCCAGTCCGCCGCCAGAAGAACTATACGCGCCCGCTTCAAATCGCGCTGCAACGTCATCGGTGAACGACAACACGCCTCAAGCACCTTGCGGTCTTTCCGCGAAAGGTGGCCTTCTCTTGCTTCGGGGACCATCCCGATCTTGAATCACGACTCACGATCCAAGAAACGTGGGTAGTAGGACCCGGCAGTCGGCTGCCTCGGACATCTGACGGAATGCGGAATAGTAAACACCAGGCCTGCAGCGGAAACGGTCCACAGTGTCCCGCTTTGCGCCGTCGCAGTAAATTGAAGCGTAAGTTTCCCGGGATCATCGAAGATGGAGACCACATCGCAAATCGGAACTTGGCTAAGCCCCGCTCTATTCAATTGGACTTGCATCCCCGGCTTTTTTTCCATGCGCGAGCACGGCTTCCGTTCGCGAAAACACAGTTCTGAGAAGTGGCTCACCACCCGTCACCGAGACCTTTGTCAGGCCATACTGGTCGACAAGCAGATCGATACAATCCGGCATCTCGACCGACAACTGCGACGGTTCTAAACGTCTCTTGTATTCGTCTCGATACTCTTGGGGAACATAACAGTGCTTGCAATGAAGGTTGCAATAAAAGGATACGCAAATTCTTAGTTGGTCAAGCACAATCGAAAGTCGCTTGTCCACTGGCATCGGGTTCTCCTCGACTATGCTGAGAACGGCTTGGCCAAGAACGTTGACGATTTTTGGCGATATGTCACGCTCAAAAACAAACCTGCCGCGCAGCCTCTCCGACGTGCAGACCCCTGGCCCCGAAGCGCAGAAACAGTTGATTGCGCCGCGAGTCCAAACATGAGCTCCGGCACTGACGTAACTTGCCAGCTTTGGAGCATGCGAGAGAAACCAGCTCGCCGTGCCCTTCTCGAACTCGGATATCCAGCTCCTGCGGATAAACCTAGACCTCCCCAGGAGTGATAGGAGGGCTGTCATCGTTCTTGTTGTATTGTCAGCTATCGACATCTGATTGGTTCGCTACGCCAAACGACCAGAATTTGAAGGCGGCCTCGGGACACGACCATTGAGAGGCTGCTACAAAAGTTCACCAGAGCTGATGCATACCAGAGCGTCGCAACCCAAGAGTCGGCCCCCGATCGGAGTGGTGAATAATGTGTAGAAGAAGCACTCGACTTTTCCCGACGCATCGGATAGCAAGCCGTTGAATGGAAATGGCGAACGATGTGCCAGCGCATAGGGTCGCAGCCGCGTGAGAGTTCGCCGCCAAGCCTTCCATTTATCACTGTGTGATGCTGAGGCCGTGCGGGCAACACATAACGTCGCAATTGGCGGGTTCATGAAGCACCGCAATCAAGCGCGTTTCCTGCAGTCGTTTATCAGATGAGCTTCGGCCACGCGAACGAACTAGACGAGATCACATGATGCCGGCCTTCTATGCTCCTACTTCCTCCGAGACTCCCGCCTAACGATCCTAGGAAGCATGCTTTTGCATGGCCCAACAACTCACTTCACGCTCGATGTCGGTCTGCTGAGGCGGCGCAGCGGGTCTTCCGAGAAGCGGGACAAGCACGCAGCCAAGCAGCACCGATTGAAATGACCTCAAACTTTCGGCCACCGCTGGGGCGTCTCAATAGCGCGGCCTTGGTCGTTTGTATCATCAAGGCGGCTCGGGACCATGTGCTTGAGGGATCATAAGGAATATGATGATGGAGCTTGTCCAACGACCTCCGCGTCGGCACATCGCGCCGATCGTCTTTGTTGGAAGGGATCGGCATGGCAATTGGGTTGCACGCGAACAGAACGGTATTTTTGGTGGCATCTTTGTCAACCGGGCCCAGGCTTTCAAATACGCACTGGCTAAGAACGGCGACCATCCAGAGTCCGTCATCGAGGTGTCGCGCGAAATCGAACTCGATGGATCTACATCTCGGCAACTGGCCGAAAACGAGATGTTTGGCGCGACACGCCGCCCCGACGGCGGATCGACTGGCTGAGCTTTTCGGACTGATCAGGACCCGGTTCTTTACTCATCCGACAACTCATGTCCGATGATCAATATGTAAAGCGATTAGGCGGCGAAATGCGGGGGTTGACCTCTCGCTCGCGGGCCACCCATCCAATGGATCGCCCACCGCGCGCCCACTACGGAGCGGCGGCGAACGCCGGAAGCGTCGGGAACAGCAAAGCAATTCGTCCCGGCTTTCCAAGCTACCGGACATTGGTCGGCTGTTGCTCGCCGCGTGGGTTTACCTCAGGTCAGGTACGAGAGCGAATTCACAACGCCTTGCTTGGCGCCGCCCGATGGGCGCCGCTGGCGTTCCATTTACAGCCAAGGCGCGGCTCTATTCTCTCTCGCACCATGCAGAACTCGACGCGTTTCTTACCCTATGCTCGACTTCCATGAGGCTCGGAGGGCTACGCTACTGGCCGATCGTCTGCTATTAACAAACGGACAGTCGCGCTGCACTTCCGGCGCGCAGAAACCGCTCCCCTGTCGAGCATCGTACCCGATCTGGCTAGATGCCGATCGGCAGCGGCTCTCCGGGAATATTAGTCTCGGCCGCGGCGGCGGGTATGCAATGACATCTCCTTTGTTCTTGCGAGTTCATCTTCGGAGAGCATCTTCGTTCCGATTATGCCTTCCCTCGCCAGCTGCACGATTTCTTCGTCGGAGAGCCCGAGCAGCCCTGATAGAATTTCTCGGTTATGTTGTCCCAGCGTCGGTGCCGGCGTGCGGATTAGATGGGGCTTTGCGTCTTCACGAATCGGCATCGAGGGCTGCGGATGCAAGCCTATGAAGGCGCGTTCGATCTGCTGCAGAAATCCGCGCGAGCCGAGATGCCGATCACTGAGCAGATCAATTGGCAGTCTGGCCACGCCGGCCGCCACATTGGCGGCCTGCAACTCGGTCATTGCCTGGTCCGCATCGCGGGTGATCGTCCACTCTTCGACAGCTTTCTCCACCAGATGCTCGATAGCCCGGCGACCGTCCGCACAGTTCAGCGATGCGTCTGCGGCCCAATCCGACCGCCCAATGACGGTCGCGAGCCTCCGCCACATCTCGGCATCCGTCGCAGCTATCACGACCCAGTTATCATCGCCTGCGCACCGAAAGCAGCCATGCGGCACGAACTGCGGATGTCTATTACCATACCTTGGCGGCGCCTTACCGTCGATCGAGTGAACGGTGAGCCATGGTGCTAAAAACGGAAGCATGCACTCGATCTGTGCCAGATCTATGAACTGCCCTTGTCCCGTTCTCCGCGCGTGGATGAGCGCAGTCAGAACTGCAGCACAACCGTTCAGCCCGCCGACGGCATCGCCGAACGCAATATGGCTCATCACCGGCGGCCCGTCCTCGTTTCCGATCACACTCGGCAACCCCGAACCCTGCTCGAAGGTCGAGCCATAGGCGCGGCAACTGCGATGAGCGCTGCTCGAGCCAAAGGCTGACATTGACATCACAATCAGTCGAGGCCAGAGCTTTCTGAGCACATCGTAGCCGAGCCCAAGCTTCGGCAGGACGTCTACTGAATAGTTATCGACGACAATATCACCTTGGGCTACTAATGCTTTCGCAAGGGCGAGGCCCCGCGGCCGCGTTAAGTCAAGCGTGATGCCGCGCTTGTTGCGGTTCATCATACAGAAGCGCAGCGTCTTTTCGTACATCTGGTCGTTAACATACGAACATTTGCGATCAACGCCGCGCCACCAGTCCGGGTACTGGATGGCTTCGATTTTGATGACGTCTGCACCGAGGTCGGCAAATATGCGAGTACACAACGGCCCCGCCCACCCCATCGAGAAATCGATCACGCGTGTTCCCTGCAAGACCTTCTCACTATGACCAATGCCGCCGCGAGCCGTGACCGCAGAAGATTTTCTGGGCCTTAGATTATTCGCAAAGACCTGCTGCTCGGCAGGAGCCGGAACTTTGCCGCCGCGGCGCGGAGGCGTCGATGTTAGCCGCTGCATCGAGCCAATCGTCTGGCCGTCTTCTGGTCCAAAGCGGACAGCGACGATTGCGCCGCGCGCCTTCTTCTCTGGATCCAACAGCAGATCCGATATTTTGGGCACGATCACAATCGGGATCTTGCGGTTCCGTCCTTCCGCAAACCAATCATGCGCAGTCCGTCTCTTCAGCTTCGGAATGAATTGCCGCTCAATGTGCTCCAGGTGCTGCAAACGATCCGCCCCGAGAAGGAACGCCGGATCATCGACAAGTTCGGATAAGTCGAGCATCTCACAGAATGCGCGCCATTGTACCGGCGTAATTGTTGTAATCCCGACCCACCCGTTCTTCGTCTCATAGATGCCAGCAGGAAAGTTCGGCCAAAACCGATTGGTTCCCATGCGGCGCACCTCGCCGCGCTCCATTGCCTGGCTCAACTGATATTCGCTAAGAGCGAGCGTTGATTCAAACAGGTTCAATGACCACGAGCGACCCACACTAGGCTGCATGCGCGCCAGCACCGACGACGCAGCAGCGATGAAACCCCACAGGCCCGCAAGAATCCCTGTTTGGAAATCCGGTGCATGCAAAGGGGGGCCCTCGACCGGTCCGGCCAACTTGATCAAACCGGCCAGAGCGCGGATCGTTGAATCGGTTGCGGCGAACGCCGCATAGGGTCCCTCGCACCCGAACCAGCTTGCCTCGAGGTAGATCAACCCGGGACACCGCTTCCGGATCGCGGCAACATCTATGGCCGGACAATCCGCGCTATCAATATGGCGTCCATCGATCAGGATGTCGCAATTTTCGATCAACCCGGTCACTCGTTTGATCGCATCCGCATCCGTGCAGTCGATTACGGTGCTCGACTTGTTGAAGCTTAGAAATGCGAACCATGCGCTTTGGCCACCAGCCGTCAGCGGAGCACTGCGGCGAAGAGGGTCCCCCCCTGCCGGCTCGACCTTCTGAACGTCCGCACCGAAATCGGCAAACAACCTGGCGCAATAGCCTGTCGCCGCCGAACTGCCTATCTCGACGACCCGCAGATGCGACAACGCTCTCATTGAGGTCCCTTTTCTCAGATATAGGTGCTGCCTGAAGGCCGCTGACCAGCGCATATGCTCGGCACGAGCAGCGCCTGCTGCGGGGCCCACAGAAACCGGGCACAAACATTATGGACCCGCTAATGTCACGCGGCGAACTCTCCGCCCGTAACATCGATGGTCGCACCAGTGATAAATCCCGCGATCGGCGAAGCCAGAAATGCTGCAACGTGCGCGACCTCCTCGGGAGTTCCCAAACGGCCCACAGGGATCCGTTGCAGAGCGGCGCGATTAACTGCGGCTCCAGGTGGCCCAGTTAGATCGCTGAGGATGCGCCCAGGCGAGACACAATTGACCGTTATACCGTGGGGAGCGAGATCCCGTGCAGCCGCTCTGGTCAGTCCGATCAATCCTGCTTTGGACGCGGCGTAGTGCGGCCCTGCAACCAATGGCATGGCGCGACCCGCAAGTGACCCGATATTGATGATGCGTCCATACGCTTTGGCCATCATCCCTGGTACCACGAGCTTGATGAGAATGAATGCGCCACTGAGATTGACATGGATGACCTTTTCCCAATCACCAATAGAGGTCTGCGGAATCCAGGGTGCATTCCCGTCCGCGCGCTTGGGAGAGATGCCTGCATTGTTAACCAGAACTGCAATCTCGCCCCAATGCGCACGGATCCGATTAACAACTGCAGCCACATCGTCCTGACGAGTCACGTCAACGGTCTCGGCGTACAGTCGGTCCTCCGAACAGCCAAGCAAGCCCAGCGCTCGCTCAACATTCGTCGCCTTTGTCGCCACAAACGCAACCCTATAGCCATCAGTCAAAAACCGACGCACGATCTCAAGTCCAATCCCGCGCGCTCCTCCAGTCACCAGAGCAATGCGTCCGTCGGTTTGGTCCGAAAATGTTTCTGAGTTAGGCATTACCGAACATGTTCACTAGGTGAAGGTGGGAAGAGGCTTGGCGAGAGACTGCTCAAGAGCGTATCGCTGCGTTGCGTCGACCGGTTCAGAGCGCTGCAGGACTCTTGGCAGCTGGAGCACGATTGTCGTAGCGCATTTACCGCCCTCATCTTTATAGACGGGAATTGCTAGATGAGGGCCCTTCAGTTGCTGCAACCGCGGCAGCGCAAGCTTCCAGAACGGACCGACTCGCGCGTCTTGTGTCTCATCAGCCAGAGCCATCAAACCTCTCAGTGTCGTCGTCCTAATCATCTCAAGCGGGAGCAGTTGCCCCGTCGTTCTCGGCAGTTGCCCCGGGGACCCTTTGCAAGATATGTTCACAGAGCTGGTCTATTTCGTGCACCTCATGATCGGCTGTGATGCACACCCGGATGCCCGCCTCTCCTTGTGGAACTGTCGGAAAAAACGTCACCGACGTGTAAAATCCTGCCTCGAAAAGCTCCCTGGCGATTGCAATCGCCTTAGCTTCCGATCCAATCGCAATCATTCTGATCGGAAGAGAATTGCCCTGCTCCGCAGTTGCGACGCGACGGTCAAATAGTTCGATCCGCTTCGTCAACTGCTGCTGGCGCTCGCCCAGCTCAGCTGAGCGGTGGATCTTGCACGAGCCCAGCGCGGCACCTACCGCCGCTAGATTGGGAGCCACCGAGAAGGAATATGGGATGGAGAAGCGTCGGAATAACCTCTCTTGCTCGGCTGTTCCGAGCATCAACATGCCTCCAGACGCGCCAAAACCCTTGGCAAGCGAGGCCGCTATGATCGTCCGATCACCGAGCGCTGGCGAAAACTGCGATCGAGCAAATCCTTCGCCCTGGCGTCCGAATATCGATATGCCATGAGCATCGTCAATATAGAGAAAGAGTCCATAGCGGTCCTGGAGCCGACGCAGTTCCATTATTGGCGAGTTTCCTCCCATCGAGTAAACTCCGTCGCAGACATAAGCGACCACCGGGTGTTCGCGGCAAATACGTTCGAGTGAGCCGATGTCGTTGTGCGAAATCGTCTCGACGACCGTCTCATCAGACACGACCGGTTTGTGATAGGCCAGCGAGATGTGGGCGGTCCGATCGAACACCACAATTGGCTTTTTTCCTCCCGTCAATTGGCCGGAAGCAAGAAGCGGTAGCGCACCGAGGTTGGCAAGCATGACAGTCGAGGAGGCTATTACTCGTGCGCTGAACATTTCGGATAGAGTTGCTTCAAGCTCCGAGAGTAAGTCAAAATTCAGTCTCGTTCGTGCGCATGACCAGTGCAACGAGCGATGCGCCTCAATGGCCTCGATCGCTCCAGCGACGATCATGGGGTGATTGTCGAGGCCCAAGTAGGAGCACCGCACGAAGTCGACCAACTCCGGTCGGCGCTCGAGCGGACCTGTACCGAGAACAAAACCGCGTCCAGTGGTAGAACGTCCCTGAACGCCCATGAGGCCAGCCGCGTGGGCCGCATCGAAATACGGGCTACTCTTCCTGATCACGTAGGCGGTATTGCGAAAATGCCCCGACGGCCGGTCACCGTTAGAAAGAGAACTCCGCTGCTGCATTTCAATTCTCCATTCGATCTAAGCAGGAACTGCGGACTCCTGGATGCGGAGGGACCGAGTGCTTTGCCACCCGAAGAGCGCGGTTGAGTTCTCACCCCGTCTTATTGAAGCGATAATCGGTCGCTCTCGTTTGCAGCGTTAGATCACTGTCTCGACGCCATGGACAGCTACCATTTAAGATGGGGAGGGAATTGGCTTACAGCGACGATCGGTGGCTGCTTCCGCTCTCGCCAAAGGGGCGACATAGTGAGCGCGTGCACCGAATGCTTCAACGCCGGGCTACACACTTGCCGAGAATTGGAGCCAGCGCACTCCTTTCAGCGGAAGTTACGGAAGGAGACTCGCAAAGCTGGTCTCTTCCCGGCCGCCAAACCGCATCCGAGCGAGGCCTATCAGATCATGTCAAGGCCCAGGTCGTGAAGACAGGTGCAAAATGGGCTCTGCAGCTGTTGCCTTGCTGTTCATCTAGGTGCCGCAATTTGGTTCAGCAATTTCTCATTGGCGTGGAGAAAGCCTGAGAATACATCGACTACAAAGTCTGCCTCGGCGCGCGTCATCGACGTCGAAAGCGATGCCGTGGCGCCATGCGGCAGGATGATCCCGTTCTGCGCAAAGAAGCGCGTGAGTTCCTTCATAAGGGGTTCCACGGCGGGCACCAGATAGGCCTCACGATAGTCATTCGGGGCTTTTGTTAGCGGATGAATCCGAAACAGTGACGCGGCTCCCGTAACACATAGCGGCGCGCTGCACTTCACAATCGCTAGATGAATTCCATCCCGAACAATCTTTCCAAGCACTTCGAGACGTTCAAAAGCTGTATGGTCTAGATGCCGCATCGCAGCCAGTCCTGCCGTCATGGACAGAGGATTGGCGGAAAATGTGCCGCCTTGTGCAAGCATGGGTCTTCCCGCCGACGCGTCGAATACTCTCATCACGTCCTCGCGGCCACCGATTGCTCCAATTGGCAAGCCGCCACCGATGATTTTGCCCATAGTGATGAGGTCCGGAACAAGACCATAGCGGGCCGACGCGCCTTGAAAGCTCTGTCTCAGATTCAAGACCTCATCGGATATTATGAGAATGCCGTTGCAGCGCGCAGCCCCCTGAAGCGCCGCAATGAACTCGGGTTTGGGCGCAATCAAGCCGCTCTTGCTTGGCATGGGATCGATGAGCACAGCGGCAAGGTCGTGTGCGTACGATGATAGTAGCCTGTGTACGCCTTCCCCGTCGTTGAAGCGCAATACGACCACTTCCTCGAGCACGCTTGATGGCATTCCGCGATAGCGGGCCGTCGATGTGGGACTAGTCGGCTCGCCCCAATTATCCGGGGTCGCACCGAGACTCACCTCGCACCAATCGTAGGCTCCGTGGTAAGCACCTTCGATCTTCGCGATTTTGGAACGTCCAGTGAATGCACGTGCTGCCTTGATTGCGAACAGCACTGCCTCAGTTCCTGTATTGACGAAGCGAAGACGGTCGCACTGCGGAATGCGACTGCAAAGTAGCTCGGCGAGTTCTATTTCGCTCTCTGTTGGATTTGCGAAGCAACTGCCGCACTGAAGCTGATGAGTTAGCGCTTCCACGACAGGCGCAAAGGCATGACCATGGATCAGGGTGGTGAAGTTGCAGTGGAGGTCGAGAAAGCGGCGGCCGTCGACGTCGACCAAATAGCTGCCAACTCCGCGCTCGACGTAGATCGGCTCCGGATCCCGCTCGATTGTTACTCGTGAGGTACCGTCAGGAAAGACCAATCTTGCGCGCGCGAAGCTGTCCCTCGATTTCCGCCCAACATACGGGCTTCCTGCCGCCTGGGTTTCATCTAGATTCAAGGTGCGCCCTCAATGCAATTGTCATTTCTGCCGAGCAGGTTCAGGCTTACTGAGCCGGATCTTTAGGGCTTCCTTACCGAGATGTCGAAGTGCTGCGTAGGCATCGCTCACCGCGGGAGCGATCCTCACGGGCTGCCCTCGCCATCTGACGGCCTCGTTGACCGACGCGATTGCCAACCCGGTTACAGCGGGGCTAACCGGCGCTCCGTTCTGGCCTCGAACTCGACACGGTGCGAAGCAGCTCAGTTTCATCGTGATCCTCAACCTGCCTTCTCAATTCCTGCCCGGTGAGCCAGATGAGCCAATCATCATCGATAATGTTCTCCTCCACCAGCTGCAGTATCGACCCTCCAGGTTCATGATGCACCATTTCGTATTGGGCAACGAGCCCCTTCTGGAGGGAAAAGCCCCCCACAAGCGAACAGAGGAAATCAGGAGTCCACATCGCAAACGACAAGCCGTGCGCTACTCCGGCTGCGATCTTTGCGAGTCCCTGCCCTCTAAAATCTTTGCGGACCCAAAGATCACCGTGGTAGGCGACCTTCCCTGTTATTTGTTTGGCGCTTGGCGCGTTGCAGATACAACGGTCCTGAGAATGTGCATGTGCGGACGGATTAGCGTAAAACGCGTTCAACGATTCAAGATGTTCTGCCAGATTGCTCCGTGAGAGGTCATACAATCGAGCAGCATCGGTGAGCGCAACTTCCTTGTTGTTGTCGAGGCCTATGATCCAATACCCCTCGCCTGATCTGATCGGGGAGCGATCTGGCCGAAAGTTCGGATAAGTTCGCCCCTTTGTCGGAGTGACTCTCGTGATCGAGACATACTCACGAAAATCGAATCCTATCGACAGTTTTATCCCTCTCCGGGCAGCAGCATTGTCATAGACCCGTAGAAAGCGTGAAACCTGCAACTGGTTGACTAGCTTTGCCATTCCTCTAACTCGCTCCTGGCATAATGAGCCCCGTTCAGGATCGTACATCACGAACGACGCTGCATCACACTACCTAGTCTAGTGTGTTGATGAAGCCATGCCGAGATCGCGCAACTTCGCTTGACTAGATCGTAGGGCAGCACGTGGGGTGTACTGAAACATCTGAGTGTCTGAAGCCGACACAATAACTGCTCGGGTCAGCGTTCGTTCTAAAGCAAGAACCAACCATGCCAGGACCATCATTTAAGGAAGTCTCTTCCGTGATACGGCTTTCGCATCCAACCAAGTCCTCATACAAGCCGCTGCGCCGGAACGAGAGATGGCGGAGACGCTCCGGCCTAGGAAGGGGAGGGCGCCGACGGACCGCTTGACTGCGCTGCAGCACGGACCCGAACTCACGCCGCCTTACCATCAGATTAGGTTCGATAAGCATTCGTCATTCATACTCCCGCTCGGTCCACCATGGAAAATAGTCCGGCATGTCCTTCGTTACCCTGTCTTTGAAGACCGCGGGCCGCTTCTCCAGAAACGCCAGTACACCTTCCTTGCCATCGGCGGAACGCCCCCGCGCATAGATGCCACGGCTGTCGATCTTGTGAGCTTCCATTGGGTGATCGGCGCCGAGCATCCGCCACATCATCTGCCGGATCAGCGCGATCGACACTGGCGCGGTCTTCTCGATGATCTCTCGTGCCAAAGTGCGCGCCGTCAGCCCCAGCTGGTCTGGTGGCACCACTTTGCTGACCAGGCCGCGAGCAAGCGCCTCCTCGGCCGAGAAAACACGACCAGTGTAACACCACTCGAGCGCTTGCGCGATACCCACGATGCGCGGTAGAAACCAGCTCGCGCCGCCCTCCGGTACGATACCACGTTGGGAGAACACAAAGCCGAAGCGCGCGGCCTCACTGGCAATGCGAATGTCCATCGCAAGCTGCATAGTGACGCCCATGCCAACGGCTGGTCCGTTCACGGCGGCGATTACGGGCTTCAGGCACTTGAAAATGCCTAAAGTAATCTGGCCGCCAGCGTCGCTGATATCAGGGTCGGTATAGTCGACACTACCGTCAGCACGGCGCCTCACCGGTCCACGGCGTGCATCGCGGTCGAATGTGTCCGCGCCAGAGGAAAGATCGGCGCCCGCGCAAAAGGCGCGACCTGCGCCGGTCACAATAACTGCGCGAGCGTCGTCTTCTCTGTTTACGCGATCGAACGCATCTATCAACTCGTTCTGCATGATGGCGGTACAGGCGTTCAGCTTCTCCGGGCGGTTTAGCGTGATGGTGAGGATCTGCTCCTCGAGCTCATACTTCAGGGTTTGATAGGCCATGCTGCATCCTTCACTTTTTGTGGCACTGGATAGCGCACTCTTCCATGATCATAGACCCGAGCTCTTTAGCGCAACCTGCCGCAGGGCTCGCCGGTATGCTCGTTTGCGTCACGCCCGTTCCGCCACGAACAGCAACGATCAGTTACGCGATAACCAGAGATGCCGAACCTACCAAGCCTGGGCATTGCGCGTTCCCCAAACCTCCGCATGTCCGTGCCGCAGTCTGTGGCGGACCCTCCAAGTGCACGGATGAACAATTTGAGTTTGGACCGTTCGACCGCAGATGCTTGCCGGCCTTATCTTCTGGCGGTATCACTTTGACCATTGTTGCTAATCGCGCGCGGACCCTCAACATGTCTTCTGTCGCGGTATCCGCAAGCCGCGAAACGGATCGGTCACCGGCAGTTCTCCAGTAGGATCGGGTTGCGACACGCCAACGCAACCGAGGAACCACCGATGACCGACGACATGATGAACCTGCGCACGCTGGTAGAGAAGACCCCTGACGCCGATCTGCTACGTGAGATGATCGGCTTTGCCGCCCAGCGCCTGATGGAGCTGGAAGTGGGAGGCCAGACCGGGGCGGCTTATGGCGAGAAGAACCCCGAGCGCCTGGCCCAGCGCAACGGTTACCGCGACCGGATCTGGGAGACCCGTGCCGGCGCCGTCGAGCTGCGCATCCCCAAGCTGCGCAAGGGCTCCTACTTCCCAGGCTTCCTGGAGCCGCGCCGCATGGCCGAGAAGGCGCTCACCGCCGTGGTGCAGGAGGCCTATGTGCAGGGCGTTTCGACCCGCTCGGTCGACGATCTGGTGCAGGCCATGGGCATGTCCGGCATCTCCAAGAGCCAGGTCAGCCGACTGTGCGGCGAGATCGACGACAAGGTGAAGGCCTTCCTCGCCGTCCGATCGAGGGCGACTGGCCGTATCTGTGGATCGACGCCACCTACGTGAAGGTACGCCAGAATGGCCGCATCGTCTCAGTCGCGGTGATTGTCGCGGTCGGCGTCAACAGCCACGGCCGGCGCGAGGTCTCGGCATGGACATCGGGCCGTCCGAGGCCGAGACGTTCTGGACCGCGTTCTTGCGCAAGCTCGCCCGCCGCGGCCTGCGCCGTGTCAAGCTGGTCGTGTCCGATGCCCACGAAGGCATCAAGGCCACCGTGGCCAAGGTGCTCAATGCCGGCTGGCAGCGGTGCCGCGTGTCCACTTCATGCGCAACGCGCTGGCGCATGCCGCCAAGAGCGGACGGCGTGTCGTCTCCGCCTTCATTGCCACAGCATTTGCCCAGGACGATGCCGAGGCCGCGCGAACCCAAGTGGCGCAAGGTCGCCGACCAGCTCCGGCCAAAGTTGCCGAAGCTTGCCGGCTTCCTCGACGAGGCCGAGACCGACGTGCTGGCCTACATGACGTTCCCGCTGCAGCACCGGACAAGCGATTTGTTCATGACCGAGATGACGATTGCAGAAATCGCGTACGTCCATTCTTTTGTTCGGCTGCGCCGCGGGCCATTCTTCCGTCCCGGCCATCGATCTCGCAGCCGCCGCGCGCAGGGGCGGTCAAGGCTGGCCGCGTTTGCGGCCACCGCAAGGCTTGGCCTTGACCGGCCCGAGCACGGCGGCATGCTGGCGTGGAACGGGACTGCATTCCTGGCTGGCACTTGCCGTCAGACGGGATTATCCTTGGCGGGCGCGGGCGACCTCGTGGCGAAGCGTGGCGCATCGGCTGCAAGCGCCACCAGGCTGCCCTATTTTGTCTTGCCGACCTGAGGCGCCCGCGC